>NZ_JBHJUW010000044.1:0-60193 GCF_042268205.1 Streptomyces sp. NPDC056160 | reverse complement strand
GGCGGGCACCGCGGTGCCCGCCCCCGCCGCGCAGGTCCACGAGACGCACGGTGAGGCCCCACGCACATGAGCATCACACCCTTCCCCCCGCACGCGCTGCACGACTACGCGCTGCTGGCCGACGGGGAGCGCGGCGCCCTCATCGGCCAGGACGGGGCGGTCAACTGGCTGTGCGCGCCGACCTGGCACGACGACGCAGTCTTCGCCTCCCTCATCGGCGGGCGGGGCGTCTACGCCGTCACCCCGCGCGGACGCTACGTCCCCGGCGGCTACTACGAGGAGGGCACCCTGATCCGGCGCAGCCGCTGGATCACCACCGACGGCGTCGTGGAGTGCCGCGAGGCCCTCGCCTTCCCCGGCGAGAGGGACCGCCTCGTCCTGCTGCGCCGGCTGATGGCCGTGGACGGCACCGCGCACGTGCGCGTCGTCCTCGACCCGCACGCCGACTACGGCCGCGCCCCCGCCGCCACCCCGCACCGCGACGACAGCGGCGTCTGGCACATCCGCACCGGCCGGCACCGGCTGCGCTGGCAGGGCGCCCCCACGGCGACCGTCCGCGCCGAAGGCCTCACCGCGGACCTGGTGCTGGAACCGGGCGAGCAGCACGACCTGGTCCTGGAGTGCTCCGACGCCCCGCTGCCGCGCACCCCGCCCCGCGCCGACCCGGCCTGGGCCGCCACCGAACAGGCCTGGCACGACAGCGTGCCCGCCCTGGACCGGACCATCGCCCCCGGCGACGCCCGCCGCGCCTACGCCGTGCTGCGCGGGCTGACCACCCACGGCGGCGGCATGGTCGCCGCGGCCACCACCAGCCTGCCCGAACGCGCCGAGGCGGGCCGCAACTACGACTACCGGTACGTCTGGATCCGTGACCAGAGCCTGACGGGACAGGCCGCCGCCGCGGCGGGCGCCCCCGAACTCCTGGACGCCGCCGTCCGCTTCGTCCGCGAGCGGCTGCTGGACGACGGCCCCCGCCTCGCCCCCGCCTACACCGTGCACGGCCGGCCGGTCCCCGACCAGCACGAGCTGGACCTGCCCGGCTACCCGGGCGGCTCCAGCCGGATCGGCAACCACGTGGAGAAGCAGTTCCAGCTGGACTGCTTCGGCGAGGCGCTGCTGCTGTTCGCCGCGGCCGAACGCGCCGGCCGCCTCGACGCCGACGGACGGCGGGCCGCGGACCTCGCCGTCCGGGCGGTCGCCGAACGCTGGCGGGAACCGGACGCCGGCATCTGGGAACTGGACCCCGAGCAGTGGACCCACAGCCGGCTCACCTGCGTCGCCGGACTGCGCGCCCTGGCCGCGGCCGCACCGCGCAGCCCGCTCACCGACACCTGCGACCGGCTCGCCGACACCCTGCTCGCCCACACCGCGGCCACCAGTGTGCACCCCGACGGCCACTGGCAGCGCACCCCCGACGACCCCAAGGCCGACGCGGCGCTGCTGCTGCCGCCCCTGCGCGGTGCCCTGCCCGCCGACGACCCGCGCACCCGCGCCACCCTCGCCGCCTGCCGCGACCAACTCGCCCAGGACCACTTCATCTACCGCTTCCGGCACGACGACCGGCCCCTGGAGGAGGCCGAGGGCGCGTTCCTGCTGTGCGGGTTCGTCATGGCGCTCGCCGAGCACCAGCAGGGCAACGAGATCGACGCCTACCGCTGGTTCGAACGCAACCGCGGCGCCTGCGGATCCTCCGGGCTGTACGCGGAGGAGTTCGACATCGCCCAGCGCCAGCTGCGCGGCAACCTCCCCCAGGCCTTCGTCCACGCCCTGCTCCTGGAGGCCGCCGCCCGCCTCGCCCAGGACCCCCGATCACCGGCGCACACCGCCGGGTAAGGAGCCGACCCATGCCCCAGACCGTCGTCATCACCGGCGCCAGCGCCGGCATCGGCCGCGCCACCGCACGCCTGTACGGCAAGCGCGGCGCCGACGTCGTCCTGCTCGCCCGCGGCCGGGCCGGCCTGGACGCCGCCGCCCAGGAGGTCGAGGAGCTCGGCGGCCGGCCCCTCGTCCAGGTCACCGACATGGCGGACGCCCGGCAGGTCGAGGCCGCGGCCGACGCCGCCGAAGAGGCCTTCGGACCCATCGACGTATGGATCAACTGCGCGTTCAGCAGCGTCTTCGCCCCCTTCGACGAGATCACCGCCGAGGAGTACGAGCGGGTGACCCAGGTGACCTACCTGGGCTTCGTGAACGGCACCCGCGCCGCCGTCACCCGCATGCTGGCCCGCGACCGCGGCACCGTGGTGCAGGTCGGCTCGGCACTCGGGGAGCGGGCCATCCCGCTGCAGTCGGCGTACTGCGGAGCCAAGCACGCCATCAACGGCTTCACCTCCTCGCTGCGCACCGAACTCCTGCACCGCGGCAGCAAGGTGCGGGTGACCGTCGCCCAGATGCCGGCCGTCAACACCCCGCAGTTCTCCTGGGTCCGCTCCCGGCTGCCCAAGCACCCCCAGCCCGTGCCGCCGATCTACCAGCCGGAGGTCGCCGCCCGCGGTGTCGTGCACGCCGCCGACCACCCCGGCCGCAAGCAGTACTACATCGGCGCCAGCACCGTGGCCACCGTCTGGGCCAACCGGTTCGTCCCCGCCCTCCTCGACCGCTACCTGGCCCGCACCGGCTTCGACTCCCAGCAGACCGACCAGGTGCCTCCGACCGGCGAGAGCAACCTCTTCGAACCGCTCGACCGGCCGGGCGGCGGCGACCGCGGCGCCCACGGCGCCTTCGACGACTCGGCCCACAGCCGCTCCGTCGAGGCAGCCCTGGCCCGCCATCCCGCCGCCGTCGCCTCCGCCCTCGCCGTCGGCGCCGGCGTCGGGGTCGCCGTGACCGCCAGGGCCGCCCTGGGCAGGCGCGTCCGCGTGCCCGCCGCGTGAGGAGAGGGCCATGAGCGTGACCGACCGCCCGCACCGCCTCCTGGAGGAGGCGACCGACATCGTGGCCATCGTGGGCGGGGTGACCCGCGACCGGGCCCGGGCCGTGCTGCGCGCGATGGCCGCGCACACCCGCATCAAGGAACAGCACGTCGCCGAACTCGTCGTGGAATGGGCGACGTCGGGACGGCTCCCCGCCGACCTGCTGCGCGAACTGAGGGACCAGCTCGGCGGCGGGCACGGCGCCCCGGCCGCCGGAGCGGCCCGGTGAGAGGACGGTGGTGCGTGAGGGAAGTGGGCTTTCGGACAATCCCTGTCGAGTGCCGTCGTCCTCTGGGATGATGCTCGGCGCCTGATCGTTTCCGCCCGTCCGGGCGGAGCGGCGGAACAGGGGGACACCATGGCACAGCGCGACACCGACCCGGGCCGGGCCCGCTCCGGTGGCCGCTTCGGGCAGGCCGCGCTCGACCGCGAGGCCGAGGAGCTGAGCGTGGCCGTGATGGCCGCGTCCCGGCTGTTCGTGGCGATCTCCGCCCGCGCCCTGGCGTCCACCGCCGACTCGCTGACCCTGCCCCAACTGCGGGCCCTGGTGGTCCTGGACACCTGCGGGCCGGTCAAGCTGGTCGTGCTGGCCGCCACCCTCGGCGTCAACCCGTCCACCGCGCTGCGCATGGTCGAACGCCTCGAAGCGCTCGACCTGGTCGACCGCAGGACCAACCCGGACAACCGGCGCGAGGTCGTCCTGAGCCTCACCCCCGTCGGCCACGAACTGGTCACGCGGGTCCTCTCCCAGCGCCGCGCCGAGATCCGCCGTCTGGTGCAGCGGCTGCCCGCGCAGGAGCGCGCCGCGCTGGTCCCCGCCCTGCACGCCCTGACGGAGGCGGCGGGCGAGACGGCGGTGGACGCCTACGACACCGCGCGCAGGGACCGCGGCATCGTGGACGACCCCCTCGACCCGGCGGCCCCGCCCGAGACCTGACATCGCCTCACCCGGCGGCCCCCGCGTCACGCCGGGGCCGCCACCGCGTCCACCGCGGGTGTGCGCAGCACCTGACGTGCCGTCAGCAAGCTGGTGCCGAGCACCACCGCCGCCGCGAGGGCGGCCACCGCCTGCCAGACACCGAGGGCCTCGTGGGGCAGGACCGCGCCGCCGCGGACCATGGTGAACGGCACGATCCCGGCCAGCGCGGCCACCGTGCCGCACAGCACACCCGCCACGGTGACGATCGCGCCCTCGACGGCGACCGCCCCCAGCACCTGCCCCGGCGTCGCCCCCGCCAGCCGCTGCTGCCCGAACTCGCGACGGCGGTACGTGGTCGCCGCGTACAGGGAGTTGACGAGCATCACGCACACGAAGACCACCACGATGCCGACGACCGTGAGGTTCAGCGTCTGCAGGTTCTTCGCGTCGACGGACTCCACGAGCCCTGAGGACCGCACCGCGGCGCTCTCCACGGCCTGCATCGACAGCGTCGCCGTGGCGATGCCGGTGAACAGGGTCAACGACATCAGCGTCCCCGCCAGTTCGTCGATCCGCCGCCGCAGGGTGCGCACGGCCAGCCAGCCGCACGCCCCGCCCGCAGGACACCACTCCAGCAGCGCCGCCAGCAGCCGGGGCACCGACAGCGCGCCCCCCGCCGACAGCAGGATCGCCCCGAAGGCGGGCGCCGCCATCAGCGCCGCGTCGGTCGCGGAGAACGCGTACGTCGACAGCACCGAGACGGCACCGGCCGCGAGCGCCGCGCGGGCCAGGAACGTACGTCCCCTGCCCGGCCGCCCGCGCCGCCGCGTCACCCGCCGCAGCGCGAGGAAGGCCGCGCCGGCCGCCGCGAGGGACGTGACGCCGACGCCACAGGCCAGGGCGACCGGCCCGAAGCGGTAGCCGACCGAACGGGCCACCTGGCCGCTGTCCTGGAACGCGCCGAGCAGCGCCCGGCCGCCCAGCACGGCGGGAGCGACGGCGAGCAGGGCGCCGAGCAGGGCCACGGCCACCGACTCGCCCACCACCATCCGCCTGAGCTGCGCCGGGGTCGCCCCCGAGCACCGCAGCAATTCCAGCTCCCGCGACCGCTGCCGCACGCTCACCGTCAGCGCGGACGCGATCGCGAAGAACACCAGCAGGGAGCCGTAGCCGCCCACCACCTCCGCCGACGTCGTCAGCGTCGCGGAACTGACCTCGTCGACGCCGGGCCGGCCGGCCGTGTCGCGCAGCGATCCGAACGCCATGACGATCGCCGTGCCGAGGAACGCGGACAGCAGCGTCGCGACGAACCGGCCGGGACGGTGCCGCACCGACCGCAGAGCCAGGACGAGCATCGCTCACACCCCCGCCCGCTCGGCGTCGCCCAGGTGGGCGAGGCTTTCGGCGACCGCGTCGGCCGTCGGCGCGTGCAACTGCCCGGCCACCCGGCCGTCCGCCAGGAACACCACCGAGTCGGCGTAGGAGGCGGCCACCGGATCGTGCGTCACCATCACCACGGTCCGCCCGTGCACCTGCACCGCCTCCCGCAGCAGCCCCAGCACGTCCCGCGCGCTGCGCGTGTCCAGCGCACCGGTCGGCTCGTCCGCGAAGATCACCCGCGGCTCGGTGACCAGCGCCCGCGCGATCGCCACCCGCTGGCACTGACCGCCCGACAACTGGGCGGGGCGGTGTCCGAGCCGGTCCGCGAGACCGACCGCCGCCAGCACCTCGCGGACCCGCCGCCGGTCGACGCGCCGGCCGGCGAGCCGGAGCGGCAGCACGGTGTTCTGCGCGACCGTCAGCGTCTCCAGCAGGTTGTACTGCTGGAAGACGAACCCGATCCGCTCCCGCCGCAGCCGCGTCAGCGCCGCCTCGTCACCGCCGCTCAGCTCCTCCCCGTCCACGATCACGATCCCGCCGTCCGGCCGGTCCAGACCGGCCGCGCACCGCAGCAGCGTCGACTTGCCCGACCCCGAAGGCCCCATCACGGCGGTGAACGACCCGCTCTCCAGGCTGAGCGAGACCCCGTCCAGCGCCCGCACGGCGCCGTTGTCGCTGCCGTACGTCCTGGTCACCTTGACCAGCCGCAGCGCCTGGGAGGCCGGCCCCCTCACGTGCGTACGCCGCATGCCCGCGCGCCCCATCGTCATCACCCCTCGGTCCGGCACTCCCTGTGCCCCGGGAAGGAAACTACGCAGCGCACACGCCCGCGGCACGGGGCGCAGCACCCGTATCGCGGGGTGTACCCGGCGACACCCCGGACGGGCCACCACAACGAGCCGACCCCGTGGGCCACCCGCTGCAATGGACAGGTGACCCCGCCCCCGGACGACTGCCTCGCGCGCAACGAGTGGATCTGCGGTGCCTATCTGAGCACCCGCCGCCACGTCCTGCTCGACGCCGTGCTCCAGCACCTGCGCCTGACCGCTCTGGCCGTGCTCATCGCACTCGTCGTCGCCGTCCCGCTGGCCGTGCTCGCCCGCCGCCTGCGCTGGGCCGCGGCCCCGGTCCTGGCCGTGACGACCGTCCTCTACACCATCCCCTCACTGGCCATGTTCTCCCTGCTCCTGCCCGTGTACGGCCTGTCGGCGACCCTCGTCGTCGCGGGCCTCGTGCTGTACTCGCTGACCCTGCTGGTCCGCAACATCCTCGCGGGCCTGCGTGCCGTCCCCGAGGAGACCCGGCAGGCGGCCCGCGGCATGGGCTACGGCCCCGTCCGGCTGCTTCTGGCCGTCGAACTGCCGCTCGCCCTGCCCGCCGCGACGGCCGGGCTGCGCATCGCCACCGTCTCGGCGGTCTCCCTGGTCACGGTGGGCGCGATCGTCGGCTTCGGCGGGCTCGGCAACCTCATCTACGCCGGGATGAACACCTACTTCAAGGCCCAGGTCCTCACCGCCTCCGCGCTGTGCGTGGTGATCGCGGTCGCCGCCGACCTGCTCCTGCTGGGCGTGCAGCGGCTGATCACCCCCTGGACACGGGCGGCCCGCACGTGATCCGCCCGGCGGTGCGCGCATGACCACGCTCACCGGCGCCTGGGGCTGGCTCGCCGATCCCGCGCACTGGGGAGGCGAGAACGGCATCACCCACCGCCTGCTCCAGCACCTCCTGCTCACCGTCGTCTGCCTGGCCGTCAGCTGCCTGGTCGCCCTGCCCGTGGCGCTCGTCCTCGGCCACCTCGGCAGGGGCGGCGCCCTCGCCGTCAACATCTCCAACGCCGGCCGTGCCGTGCCCACCTTCGCCGTCCTCGTCCTGCTGCTCCTCACCCCGGTCGGGCGGTGGGGCGAGGGGCCCGCGGTCGTCGCCCTCGTCCTGTTCGCCGTGCCGCCGCTGCTCACCAACGCCTACCTCGGCATGCGGGAGGTAGACCGCGACGTCGTGCGGGCCGCGCGCGGCATGGGGATGTCCGGAGGGCAGATGCTGCGCCGCGTCGAACTGCCCCTGGCGCTCCCCATGGTCCTGACCGGGGTGCGGATCGCCGCCGTCCAGCTCGTCGCCACCGCCACCATCGCCGCGCTGGCCGGCGGCGGAGGGCTCGGCCGGATCATCACGGCGGGCTTCAACCTGGCCAGCACACCCCAGGTGGTGGCGGGCGCCGCCCTCGTCGCCGCGTTCGCACTGGTCGTCGAGGCCGTCTTCGAGACCGCCGAGCGGCTGGCCCCCGGGCGCGGCCGGGGCGGCCCCCGGTGAGTACGCCCGCCGCACGCCCGCTGCCCTACCTGCTGCCCCTGCTGCTCCCGCTGTTCCTGCTCGCGGCCTGCGCCACCGGGCCGTCCCTGGAGAACCGCGGCCAGGTCACCGCACCGCCCGGCGACAGCAGGCACCTGACCGTCGGATCCGCCGGCTTCACCGAGAGCGACCTGCTCGCGCAGATGTACGCGCTGCTGCTGGACCAGGCCGGGTACCGGACGTCCCTGATCACCGTCGCCAACCGGGAACTGTACGAACCCGCCCTGGAGTCCGGCCAGATCGACGTCGTCCCCGAGTACGCGGCCACCTTCGCCGACTGGCTGAACGCCAGGACCCACGGCGCCGACGCGCCCCCGGCCGGCTCGCCCGACCTCGCCGCCACCATGAAGGCCCTGCGCGCCCTGGCCGCACCCCGCGGCCTGACCGTCCTCGCCCCCGGCCGGGCCGTCGACCAGAACGCCTTCGCGGTGAGCCGCGCCTACGCCCGCGCGCACGGCCTGAAGACCCTCAGCGACCTCGGCGCCTCGGGCCTGAGGGTACGGCTCGCGGCCGGCGACGAGTGCGTGCGGCGCCCGTACTGCGCACCGGGTCTGGAGAAGACGTACGGCATCGACATCACGGGCGTCGACCCCAAGGGCGTCGGCACCACGCCCGCGAAGCAGGCCGTGCGCAGCGGCCGGGACCAGATGGTGCTCACCACGACCACGGACGCCACCCTGGACGCCTTCGGCCTCGTCCTCCTCGCCGACGACAAGCACCTGCAGAACGCCGACCACGTCGTCCCCGTCGTCAACCGCGCCCGCGCCGGGGGCGGGGCCGTGACCGGCGTGCTCGGCCGGCTCAACGCCGTCCTGACCACCGCCGACCTCGCCGAGCTGAACCAGCGGGTCGACAGCCGGCGCCGCCTGCCCGCGGACGTGGCCCGCGCCTACCTGAAGGACAAGGGCCTGCTGAAGTGAGGTGCGGCGCCGCCGAAGAGGGCCCGGCGCCGCGCTCAGGCGTCCGCCACCGAGTCGAAGCCGACCTGCTGCCGCGCCACCCCGAGCGCGTCCGCGTCCACCGAGCGGCGCAGCGCCTCGTGCAGTTTGGCCGGGGTCAGCACACCGAGGAAACGCGCGCCGTCCAGCACGGCGACCCAGCCCGCGTCGTGCTGGAGCATCACCCCGAAGGCCTGCTTCAGCGGGGCGCCCACCGGCACCCGCGCGTTCATCCGGTGCGCGAGGTCACCGACCGAGCCGCCCGCCGCCAGGGCGTCGAGCCCCACCCAGCCGTGCAGGTCGCCGGAGGTGTCGAGGACGACCGCCCAGCGGGCGCCCTCGGCCCGCAGCCGCCCGGCCGCGTGCTCGGCCGCCTCGTCGAGCCGGGCGACGGGCGGCTGCTCCAGGTCGCCTTGTTCGACGGCCGTCACCGACAGCCGCTTCAGGCCGCGGTCGGCGCCCACGAACGAGGCGACGTACCCGGTCGCGGGGGTGCCCAGGACCGCCCCGGGCGTGTCGAACTGCTCGATGCGCCCCTGCCCGTACACGGCGATGCGGTCGCCGAGCCGGACGGCCTCCTCGATGTCGTGCGTGACCAGCAGCACCGTCTTGCGCACGGCGGCCTGCATGCGCAGGAACTCGTCCTGCAACTGCTCGCGCACCACCGGGTCCACCGCCCCGAACGGCTCGTCCATCAGCAGCACCGGCGGATCCGCGGCCAGCGCCCGCGCCACCCCGACCCGCTGCCGCTGCCCGCCCGAGAGCTGCTCGGGGTAGCGCGGCCCGTACGTCGTCGGGTCCAGGCCCACCAGCTCCAGCAGTTCCGCGGCGCGCGCCCTCGCGCGCGCCCGCTTCCAGCCGAGCAGCGCGGGCACGGTCGCGGTGTTGTCGAGGACCGTGCGGTGCGGGAAGAGACCGACCTGCTGGATGACGTAGCCGATCCGGCGGCGCAACCGTACCGGGTCCACCCCGGCGACGTCCTCGCCGTCCACGAGGATGCGGCCCGAGGTCGGTTCGATCAGCCGGTTGACCATCATCATCGTGGTGGTCTTGCCACATCCGGACGGCCCCACGAGCGTGACGAGTTCCCCCTCGGCCACCTCGAAGTCGAGGCCGTCCACGGCTGTGGTCCCGTCCGGGTACCGCTTGGTGACCTGCTCGAACCGGATCATGTCCTCACGCTAGCCGCGCCCCTCACTCCCCGCTCACCAGCACCACCTCCAGGGTGCGCGGCCCGTGCACCCCCTCCACCCGGTCCAGCTCGATGTCGCTGGTCGCGGAGGGCCCGGAGATCCAGGTCAGCGGGCGTCGCGGATCGAGGCGGCCGAAGGCCTCGGGCACCGAGGCGACCACCTGGTCCGGGACGCGCACGACGCAGACGTGGTGGTCGGGGACGAGCGTGATCCGGCGGCGGCCCTGGTCGCCGGAGCCGTCCAGCACGATCGTGCCGGTCTCGGCGACGGCGACCGCGCAGCCGGTGACCACGCTGTCGACGCGGTCCAGCTCGTACGGCGAATCCTCCGGCCGGTCCGCGACCCGCCTCACCCTGCTCTCCGCGAGCCATCCCGCGTCCAGGCCCGGCGGGACCAGGACGGTCTGCGAGCCCCGTCCGTCGAGCAGCCGGGCGATCAGCGCGGGCAGCCCGGCCGCGTCGGTGCGGTGCACGAGCGCTCGGTAGTCCGCCAGGTTCCCGGCCAGCAGCTCGACCGTGCCGGGCACGTCCAGGTCACCGTGGCGGCGCAGGTAGTCCCGGGGGACCGCGTCCTCGTAGGGCGGGTCGTCGGCCGGCACGTCGGCCAGCGCGCGCCGCACCCGGCCCAGGATCCGTTCCCTGCTGCTCACTTCGTGCCCTCCTCGCCGCCGTGCGTACGCTGCCACCAGTCCCGGAACGGCTCCGCCGGCAGGGCGGGCAGGTCCCGCGTGCCCGTCCACGCCCGGCCCGGTCCGGGCAGCGTGCGCGGATGGAAGCGGCGGGTGCGCGAGGCCAGCCGCTGCCCGCCACGCAGCAGCCGGGGGCGGGTGAAGGCGAGGCGGGCCGCGCGCATCGCGGCCCGCTCCGCTCCGTGTCCCTTCGCGGGCTTCAGCAGCACCTTGTTGCCCTCGCGCGTCGCCTCGCCGCCCTGGACGACCCGTTCACGCAGGTGCACCAGGACCTCGGGGATGTCGATGGCGACCGGGCACACCTCGTAGCAGGCGCCGCACAGCGAGGACGCGTACGGCAGCGAGGCGTCGATCGCGCTGCCGGTGCCGCGCAGCTGGGGGCTGAGGATGGCGCCGATGGGCCCCGGGTAGACCGAGCCGTAGGCGTGCCCGCCGGCCCGCTCGTAGACCGGGCACACGTTCAGGCACGCCGAGCAGCGGATGCAGCGCAGGGCCTGCCGGCCCACCTCGTCGGCGAGGGTGTCGGTGCGCCCGTTGTCGAGCAGGACGAGGTGGAAGGTGCTCGGCCCGTCCCCGTCGGCCGTGCCGGTCCAGGTCGACGTGTACGGGTTCATCCGCTCGGCGGTGGAGGAGCGGGGCAGGGTCTGCAGGAAGACCTCCAGGTCCCGCCAGGTCGGCACGATCTTCTCGATGCCGACGACCGAGATCAGCGTCTCGGGCAGGGTCAGGCACATCCGCCCGTTGCCCTCGGACTCCACGACCACCAGCGTGCCGGTCTGCGCCACCACGAAGTTGGCGCCGGAGATGCCGACCTTGGCGTGCAGGAACTTCTCCCGCAGGTGGAGCCGGGCCGCCTCGGCGAGTTCGGCGGGCGAGTCGGTCAGGCCCTCGGGGGCCGGGCGCCCCCACTGCGTCATCTCGGAGCGGAAGATGTCGCGGATCTCGCCGCGGTTGCGGTGGATCGCGGGCACCAGGATGTGGGAGGGCCGGTCCTTGCCCAACTGCACGATCAGTTCGGCGAGGTCGGTCTCGTAGGCGCGGATGCCCTCCGCCTCCAGCGCCTCGTTGAGCCCGATCTCCTGCGTGGCCATCGACTTGACCTTCACGACCTCCGACTCCCCGGTCGCCTTGACCAGGCCGGCGACGATGCGGTTGGCCTCGGCGGCGTCGACGGCCCAGTGGACGGTGCCGCCGGCCGCCGTGACCGCCTCCTCCACCTGGAGCAGGTAGCGGTCCAGGTGGCGCAGCGTGTGGTCCTTGATCCGCCGCCCCGCCTCACGCAGTTCGGCCCAGTCGGACACCTCGGCCACCGCCTTGGCCCGCTTGGCGCGGATGGTGTGCGTGGCGTGGCGCAGGTTGCCGCGCAACGTCGCGTCGCGCACGGCCTCGCGCGCGGCCGTGGGGAACGCCGGCATCCCGACGAACGTACCGCTCATCCCAGGGGCTCCTCTTCCGTGCTCGCCAGGATCTCCGCGATGTGCACCGGCCGCATCCGGGTGCGCAGCCGGGTCATCGTCCCGCCGATGTGCATGAGGCAGGAGTTGTCGGCCGCGCACAGCACCTCGGCGCCGGTCGACTCGGCGTTGCGTACCTTGTCGGCGCCCATCGCCGCCGAGACGTCGGAGTTCTTCACCGCGAAGGTGCCGCCGAAACCGCAGCACTCCTCGGCGCCGGGCAGTTCCACCAGTTCCAGTCCCCTCACCGCCCCCAGCAGCCGCCGGGGGCGGTCCCCGAGGCCCAGGGAGCGCAGCCCGTGGCAGGTGGGGTGGTAGGTGACCGAGTGCGGGTAGTACGCCCCCACGTCCGTCACACCCAGCACGTCCACCAGGAACTCGGTCAGTTCGTACGTCTTCGGCACCACGGGCGCCACCGTCCGGGCCAGGGTGTCGCCCCGCCCCTCGGCCCGCGCCCGCTCGCCCATGCGCGGGTACAGCTCCCGCACCATCGCCCCGCACGACCCCGACGGCGTGACGATCGCCTCGTAGCCCCGGAAGACATCGGAGAACTTCCGGGCCAGGGGCTCCGCCTCATGCCGGTACCCGGTGTTGTAGTGCGCCTGCCCGCAGCAGGTCTGGCCCGTCGGGAAGTCCACCTCGACACCCAGCCTGGTCAGCAGTTTCACCACGGCGCGGCCGGTGTCCGGATAGAGCGTGTCATTGACGCAGGTCAGGAACAGGGCGACACGCATCGTGGCTCCTTGTCGTCGGTCATCGGACGGGTGAAGCCTAGTCAGGCGGCCAGGAACGCGGGAGACCCGGGCCCGAGCCCGGCGTGGCGGTGGCCCCGCCCCCGAACGGACCCCGGCACGGCGGTGGTCGGCGGGCCGACGGTACGGCGCCTTCGCTGATCCGCGCGTGCGCCGCGTCCCGGCGCGGTCGCCGGCGAGTCCCTGCGCCGGGGCAGGCACCAGGACGTGCCCGCACCGGAACGCTGCCGTGTGCGGCGGCCTCGGCGGACCGGCCACCCCCGGCGGCCCGCGGGCGCCGGCGTTCGACCGAGAAGCAGGGCGACGCGTTCGCCGCCGGCGACGAGGCGCAGGACACCGGCGGCACGGCCGGCCACGTGCCGCGCCTGCCCGACGGCCGGGCGCCGGGAACGCCGCGCCCCCGGCGTCCGAGACCGACCGCCGCGCGGGCACCCGGCGGCGCACTCACGTCCGGCCCCGCGTGCTGACCGGCCGTTCAGCACCTTGCCCGATCCCGGTGGCCCGAGCGCGCCCGCGCATGTGCTCAACTGGGACGCGGCCGTGCACCTCCGTCCCGGGAGAACCGTTGACCGTCAGCTACCGCCAGCCCGGCGTCGTCCTCACCGACCGCTCCTTCACCGTGCCGCTCGACCACGACGACCCGGCGGGGGAGACGATCGAGCTCTACGCGCGCGCGGTGGTCGCCCGCGACAAGGCCGGCCAGGACCTGCCGTGGCTGCTCTACCTCCAGGGCGGCCCCGGCTTCGGAGCGAACCGGTTCATCGGCAAGCAGGCCTGGCTCGGCCGGGCCCTGCAGGAGTACCAGGTGCTCCTCCTCGACCAGCGCGGCACCGGCCACTCCACCCCCGCCAACCGCCAGACGCTCCCGCTGCGCGGCGGCCCGGCCGCCCAGGCCGACTACCTCACCCGCTTCCGCGCCGACTCGATCGTCCGCGACTGCGAGGCGATCCGTCCCGAGGTCACCGGCGGCGCCCCCTGGACGGTGCTCGGCCAGAGCTTCGGCGGCTTCTGCGCCGTCCACTACCTCTCCACCCACCCCGAGGGCCTGTCCACCGCCCTGATCACCGGCGGCCTGCCCGCCCTGGACGCCCACGCCGACGACGTCTACCGCGCCGCCTACCCGCGCATCGAGCGCAAGGTCGCCGCCCACTACGACCGCTACCCCGAGGACGTCGCCCGCGCCCGCGAGATCGCCGAGCACCTCCTCACCCACGACGTGGTCCTGCCCGGCGGCTACCGGCTGACCGCGGAGGCCTTCCAGTCCCTGGGCATCCTGCTCGGCGGCGCGGACGGCAGCCACCGCCTCCACTTCCTCCTGGAGCACGCGTTCGTCCCCACGCCGCAGGGCCCCGCGCTCTCCGACGCCTTCCAGGAGGAGGTCCGCGGCGCGCTGTCGTACGCGGCCCACCCGCTGTACGCCCTCGTCCACGAGGCCATCTACGCCCAGGACGCCCGCCCCACCGCCTGGTCGGCCGAACGGGTGCGCGCCGAGTTCCCCCGCTTCGACGCGGCCAAGACGCTCGCCGGCGACGGACCGCTGCTGTTCACCGGCGAGTCCGTACACCCCTGGACCTTCGACTGCGACCCCGCGCTGCGCCCGCTGCGCGAGTGCGCCGACCTGCTCGCCGCGCGCACCGACTGGCAGCCCCTGTACGACCCGGCCCGGCTCGCCGCCAACGACGTCCCGGTCGCCGCGGCCGTCTACCACGACGACATGTACGTCGACACCGCCCACGCCCTGGCCACCGCCCGCTCGATCCGCGGCCTGCGCACCTGGGTCACCGACGAGTTCGAGCACGACGGCGTGCGCGCGGGCGGGCCGCGCGTCCTGGACCGGCTGCTCGCCCTCGCCCGCGACGACGCCTGACAGCCGGGGCGCGGCCGCCCGCCGGACGACGGGGCAGGTGACGGGGTGTGAGGCGATCCGGGGCCGGGCGCGGTTACCCTGCCCGCATGACCGAGCCGACGAGCAGCCCCCTGGAGCCCATGCCCGGCGACTGGCAGCGCGGCCTCGCCGTGGTGGCGCACCCGGACGACCTCGAGTACGGGTGCGCCGCGGCGATCGCCGCCTGGACCGACGGCGGCCGGGAGGTCGCCTACGTCCTCGCGACCCGGGGCGAGGCCGGCATCGGAACACTGGAACCGGACAGGTGCGGCCGGCTCAGGGAGCGCGAGCAGCGGGCGAGCGCCGCCGTCGTGGGCGTCACGACGGTGGAGTTCCTCGGCCACCGGGACGGCGTCGTCGAGTACGGTCCCGCCCTGCGCCGCGACATCGCCGCCGCGATCCGCCGCCACCGCCCCGAGCTGGTCATCACCCTCAACCACCGCGACACCTGGGGCGGCGTCGCCTGGAACACCCCCGACCACGTGGCCGTCGGCCGAGCCACCCTGGACGCGGCGGGCGACGCCGGCAACCGCTGGATCTTCCCGGAACTCACCGGACAGGGCCTCGAACCCTGGGACGGCGTCCGCTGGGTCGCCGTCGCCGGTTCCAGCACCCCGACCCACGCCGTACCGGCGGCCCCGGGCCTTGAGCGGGCCGTGCGCTCACTGCTGCAACACCGCGCCTACATCGAGGCGCTGACCGACGAGGACCCGGAACAGTACGCGCGCGCCTTCCTCACCGCGAACGCCGGGGCGGCGGCCGCACGGTTCGGTGGCGAACCCGCGGTCACCTTCGAATTGTTCGGCCGCTGACGGGGTGTCGAGCCTAGGATGACCGGCAAGTACGTGACGGGGTGTCACGCGGGCGGGGACGGGGACGGGGACGGGACACGGTGGACGGCATGACCGGCACGGCCGACGAGGAAGCCCTGGCGCGGCGGTTCGAGGCGCACCGCGGGCAACTGCGGGCGGTCGCCTACCGCATGCTCGGCTCGCTGACCGAGGCCGAGGACGCCGTCCAGGAGACCTGGTTCAAACTCACCCGCACCGACACCGCCGCCATCGGGAACCTCGCCGGCTGGCTGACCACCGTGACCGGCCGCGTCTGCCTCGACCTGCTGCGCAGCCGTACCGCGCGCCGCGAGGAGCCCATGGACGAGACCTTCGTCCCCGACCCCGTCGTACGGCCCCTGACGCCGGCCGACCCCGAACAGGAGGCGCTGCGGGGCGACTCGGTGGGGCTCGCCCTGCTCGTCGTGCTGGAGACCCTGGAGCCGGACGAACGGCTCGCGTTCGTGCTGCACGACATGTTCGCCGTCCCGTTCGACGACATCGCCCCGGTCGTGGAGCGCACCCCGGCCGCGACGAGGCAACTGGCGAGCCGGGCCCGCCGCCGGGTCCAGGGCGCCACTTTGCCCGCGGAGACCGACCTCGGACGGCAGCGGGAGGTGCTGGAGGCGTTCATGGCCGCCTCGCGCGGCGGCGACTTCGACGCCCTGGTCGCGGTCCTGCACCCCGACGTGGTGCTGCGGGTCGACGCCGGAGCCCTGGTACGCGGCGCCGCCGGGTCCAAGGTGCTCCACGGGGCCGGCACCGTCGCGGCGCAGGCGCTCACCTTCTCCCGCTACGCGCCGACCGCGCGCCTGGTCCTGGTCAACGGCGCGCTCGGACTGGCCAACACTCCCGAGCAGGGCCCGCATTCGGTCATGGGCGTCACCGTCGCCGACGGCCGGATCACCCACCTCTACATCCTGTCCGACCCCGAAAGGCTGGGCCACCTCGGCCTGCCCGCCGCCATGTCGGGCTGAACCGCGAGCCTCATGGAGGGCCGAACCCGCAAACCGATTGCCTGGCCGGGCGGGCGCTGCGATGGTCATCACATGCCCGCCTTCCCGGCCCACGACGGAACCCGCCTCGCCTGTCACGTCAGTGGTACCGGTCCACCCCTGGTCTGCCTGCCCGGCGGGCCGATGCGCGCCTCGGCCTACCTCGGTGACCTCGGCGGGCTGGACGCCCACCGCACGCTGGTCCGCCTCGACCTGCGCGGCACCGGCGCCTCGCAGCCGCCCGCGGACCCCTCGACGTACCGGTGCGACCGGCTCGTCGACGACATCGAGGCGCTGCGCGAACACCTCGGCCTCGAACGCGTGGACCTGCTCGCCCACTGCGCGGGTGCCAACCTGGCGGCGCTCTACGCGAGCCGGTGTCCCGAGCGGGTGGGACGGCTCGCGCTGATCACGCCGAGCGTCGTCGCGGTCGGCATCACCGTCACGGCGGACGTCCGGCTCGCGACCGCACGCCTGCGCGCGCAGGAGTCCTGGTACCCGCAGGCGTACGCCGCCCTGAAGGACATCGTGGCGGGCCGCGTCGCCGACGTGCGCTGGGAGGCGATCGCCCCCTTCCTGCACGGCCGCTGGGACGACGCCGCACGGGCGCTGGACGCAGCGGACGCCGAGGAGAAGAACGGCGAGGCCGCCGCGGTGTACGGGTCCGAGGGCGCGTACGACCCGGCGGCCGTCCGGGCCGCGCTCGGCGCGCTGCCCGCCCCCGTGCTGGTGCTGGCCGGCGAGGTCGACCTGAACTCCCCGCCGCCCGCGACGGCCCGGTACGCCGGACTGTTCCCGCACGCCGAACTCGCCGTCCAGCCCGGCGCGGGGCACTTCCCGTGGCTCGACGACCCGGCCCGTTTCACGGCGGCCACCGCCGCGTTCCTCGGATGACCGGGCGGTCCGCGGCCCGCAGGGCGGGTCGGTAGGGTGGGGGCATGCCAGACCAGACAGCCGAGCGGCGCGACGCGAGCGAGCGGCCCGGACTGCGCGGCGACTGCGCGAGCTGCTTCGGGCTGTGCTGCGTCGCCCTGCCGTTCGCCGCGTCCCGGGACTTCGCGCGTGACAAGCCCGCGGGAAAGCCCTGCCCGAACCTCCGGGACGACCACCGCTGCGGCATCCACGCGCGGCTGCGGGACGAGGGCTACACCGGCTGCACGGTCTACGACTGCTTCGGCGCCGGACAGAAGGTCTCCCAGGTCACCTTCGGCGGCCGGGACTGGCGCACCCGACCCGCCGGCGAGGCCCGGCAGATGTTCGACGTCTTCCCGGTCGTACGGCAGCTGCACGAACTGCTGTGGTACCTGACCGAGGCGCTCACCCTGCCCGCCGCCCGGCCCGTCCACGCCGATCTGCGCCGGCTTCTGGAACGCACCGAACAGCTCACGCTGCTGCCGCCCGACGACCTGGCCGCGCTGGACGTCGGCGCCCACCGGCAGGAGGTCAACGTGCTGCTGCTGCGCACCAGCGAGCTGGCCCGGGCCGCCGTGCCGGGCCGGAAGAAGGACCGGCGGGGCGCGGACCTGATGGGCGCCCGGCTCAAGGGCGCCGACCTGCGCGGGGCGAGCCTGCGCGGCGCCTACCTGATCGCCGCCGACCTCACCGGGGCGGACCTGCGCGGCGCCGACCTGATCGGGGCGGACCTGCGCGACGCCGACCTCACGGACGCCGACCTGAGGGGGGCGTTCTTCCTCACCCAGCCGCAGCTCGAGGCGGCCCGGGGGAGCGCGGGCACCCGGCTGCCGGGGTCAGTCGCCCGCCCGGTGCACTGGACAGCGCGCGCCTGACCCGCCGCCGTCCGCCTCCGTCTCCGTCTCCGGTACGGCGTCGGCGGCGGCCGGTGCGGGTGCCGTCCGGCGCTCCAGGCCCAGCCGCAGACCCTCCGGCATGAGAGTGAGCCGTTCGGTCACCTTCAGCCGGTAGCCGGGCTGCGCCCGCAGCTCGTAGCGGCGCAGCAGCAGCCCGAGGACCAGGGTGGCCTCGTGCAGGGCGAACTGGCGGCCGATGCACGCGCGCGCCCCGGTGCCGAACGGCTTGAAGACGTGCGGCGGACGGCTCCGCACGGCCCGCGCGTCGAACCGGTCCGGATCGAACCGCCCGGCGTCCGCGCCCCACACCTCGGGGTCGCGGTGCAGCATCGGAGTCAGCACCAGCGCCCACGCGCCCTGCCGCATGGGGTGCTCGCCGGCCAGCACCGTGTCCCGCAGCGCCTCACGGGCGAAGGCGGGCGCGGTCGGCCACAGCCGCAGCGACTCGTCGAGCACCCGGCGCACGTAGCGCAGCTTGGCGACCTGCTCGTAGCCGGGCGCCGCCGCCCGGCCCCACACCCGGTCCACCTCCGCCCGGGCGCGGGCGGCGATCTCGGGGTGCCGGGCAAGGTAGTGCAGCGCGAAGGACAGCGCGCCGGAGGTGGTCTCGTGCCCGGCGACCAGGAACGTGATCACCTGGCGGCGTACGTTCTCATCCGACAGCCGCTCGCCGGTCTCGGGGTGGGCCGTCTCCAGCATCCGGTCCAGCAGGTCCCCGCCGGCGGCGGCACCGCCCGAGCGGCGGGCGCGCACGAGGTCGTCGACGGTGCGGTTGAGGTAGGTGATGTCGGCCGTGTTGCGCCGGGCCGCGTCGCGCAGCAGGTAGGGGGCGAGCGGCGCCGGGACGGAGTTGAGCCGCTGCGCGTAGGAGAGCGTGCCGACCATCGCGGTGACGAACGGGTGCGGGCGGGAGCGTTCGAAGGAACCGAAGTCGTGGCCGAAGCCGGTCCTGGCTATCGTCTCCAGGGTCAGCTTGGTCATGTCGCCGGGCACGTCCACGGTGCGGCCCGCGGCCTCGGCGCGGTCCCAGTGGTCGGTCAGCCGCCCGGCCACCTCCAGCATCATCCGGTGGTAGCCCGCCATCGCCTCGCGGCTGAAGCCGGGGGCCAGGACGTCGTGGGCCAGCTGCCAGTTGGGCTCGTGGTTGTACGCGGTGAAGAGCCCGTCCCCGGCCACCGGGCGCAGATTGGCCACGCCCAGACCCACGTGCTTGGCGAAGCGCGTCTCGTCGGCGAGGTCGGCGGCCAGGCGCGCGCCCCAGACGAAGACGAACTCCTTGCCGAACACCTTGCGGCGGAAGATCGGGCCGAGCGCTCGTGCGTAGCGCATCGAGTCCTGCACGGGGGAGCGCCGGTCGACGCCCAGCACATCGCCGAGGAAGGGGACCCGGCGCGGCGGGTGCGGCAGCCGGTGCAGCTCGGGCCAGCCCAGCTCCGCGCTGCGGAATCCTTTCGGCAGTCCGGTTCCGGTCGTGGTCTCCGTCATGCCGTGCGCTCCCCGGTCTCCCTGGGTCCGCCGGACCGCCGAGCGGGCGCTGCGCCGGTCCGGCGGCACGTGTTGTATATGGGTTCAATAGCCGTTCCCAGTCTGGTCCCGTTGTTGAACCGGCGTCAAGTAGAGTGCGGGAATGGCCGCGAACCAGGGGGAGCAGCGCACGCGCCGCCGGCTCAGCACCGAGGAGCGCAGGGAGCAGCTGCTGTGCGTCGGGGCGCGGCTGTTCTCGGAGAGCCCCTACGACGACGTGTGGATCGAGCAGGTCGCGGAGATCGCGGGCGTCTCGCGCGGGCTGCTCTACCACTACTTCCCGACCAAGCGGGACTTCTTCGCGGCGGTCGTGGAGCGCGAGAGCGCGCGCATGCTGCGGCTGACCGCCGCTGTCCCCGGGCTGCCGCTGCGCGACCAGCTCGCGGCCGGACTGGACGCCTACCTGGAGTACGTCAGCGCCCACGCGCACGGCTACCGGGCCTTCCACCGCGCCGACGCGGCGGGCGACCAGGCCGTGCGCCGGGTCTACCGGCGGGCCCTGGCGGCCCAGGAGCGGCAGATCCTGGCCGCGCTCGACGCCGACCCGGAGTTCGGCCCGCTCGCCGCCGGCCGCGCCGACCTGCGGCTGGCCGTCCGGGGCTGGCTGGCCTTCACCACCGCCGTCTGCCTGGAATGGCTGCGCGGCTCCGCCCTGACGCGCGCCCAGGTACGGGACCTGTGTGCGCGGGCGCTGCTGGGCGTGCTGACGCCCTGAGCGGGCGCCCGCGCCCTCCCCGCGTGCCTTCGTACGCCCCCGTCGGCCACCCGTGTCCGGGTGGGCATGGTTGGCGTGCGCCGCGGTCTTCGGTAAGTTAGGCAAGCCTTACCTAAGGTAAGGCGGGCAGGGCTTACGAGGAGGTTTCCGGATGGGTGACAGCCCCACATGGACGGCGGCGCCCGGTGCGGCGCGGCGGGCGCGGTCGGTGCTGGCCACCGCCTGGTCCTGCGCGGTGAGCACGCAGGGCGGCCGGGAGGAGTTCGCCGGCGCGCACACCGTGGCCGAGGACGGCCGGGTGCTCCTGCGGCTGCCCGGGGACAGCGCCCTGGGCGCGGCCGCGCTCTGCGCGCCGCGCGGCGAACTGCCCGCCGTACTGGAGTTCGCCGACGTGGCACCCGTCCCCGTACGCGACCGGATCCGCGCCCGGCTGTGGCTCACCGGGCGGTTCGCACACGCGGACGAGCACCTGGTGTTCCAGCCCCGGCGCGTGGTGCTGCGCCAGGCCCCGGCCGCCGTCGTGGTCGATCCCGAGGAGTTCGCCGCCGCCGGCCCCGACCCGCTGGCATCGGCCGAGGCCCGCCTGCTCACCCATCTCGCCGACGCCCACCCCGACGCGGTGCGGCGGCTCACCCGGCTCGTCGCGGCCGACAGCCTGCACGGCGCGGTGCGGGTCCGCCCGCTCGCCGTGGACCGGCACGGCCTCACCCTGCGCGTCGAGCGGGCGCGCACCCACGGCGACGTACGGCTGCCCTTCCACGCACCCGCCGACGACGTCGCCCGGCTCACCGAACGGATGCACGCCCTGCTCGCACAGGCGAGCGCCGCGTCCTGCCCGCGCGCCCTACAGCGGCAGCGCGCAGACGGCGACGGGTGACGCGAACGGCTCGCCCGCCAGGCTCAGCGCGCCGCTCACCCGGTCGACGTGGAAGACACTGACCGTGCCCGACTTCTGGTTGGCCGCGAACAGCAGCCGGCCGTCGGGGGAGAAGGCGATCTGACGCGGGAAGTCACCCGCCACCGCCACCGTGTCCAGGAGCCGCAGCCGGGCCCCGCCCGCTCCCACGGCGTACCGGGCGATGCTGTTGTGCCCCCGGTTGGCGAGGTACGCGTACCGGCCGTCGGCCGTGACCAGGAACTGCGCCGGATAGTTCCTGCCCGTTCCCGAGCCCGTCGGCTGCTCCTCGCCGACGGCCAGCCGCCCCGTCGGCGGGTCGTAGGCGCAGACCGCGACGCTGTCGTCGACCTCGTTGGCGAGGTAGGCGTACCGGCCGCCCGGGTGGAAGGCCAGGTGGCGCGGTCCGGCACCGGGCCGGGTGCGGGCCCGGCTGACCTCGGTGAGCCGTCCCGTGCGCGGGTCCAGCCGGTAGGTGTACACCGTGTCCGTACCGAGGTCGACGGCGAGGACATGGCCGCCGTCCGGGCTGGTGACGACCTGGTGCGCGTGCGGTCCCTGCTGACCGGGGCCCGGCGGCGGGCTGGAGTGGGTCACCAGATCGGCGCGCCCGCCCAGCGCGCCCGAGCCGTCGATCGGGTGCACGGCCACGCTGCCGGACCCGTAGTTCGCGCTCAGCAGCCAGCGACCGCCCGGGTGCACGGAAAGGTGGCAGGGGCCCGCCCCGCCGGTCGCACGGCTGCCGAGCACCCGGTGGCCGTCGAGCCGTACGGCGGTCACCGCCCCGTCCTGCCGCTCGTCGACGGCGTACAGGGTGCGGCCGTCGGGGTGCAGGGCCAGGTACGAGGGGTCCGCCACGCCGGTCAGCGCGCCCCGGCCCGTCACGGCGCCGGAGACCGGGTCGTACGCCGCCAGGCCGATGCCCGGGCCGCCGCCCTCGACGGAGGTGTACGTGCCGAGGTACAGCGGCCGGGGCCCGGGCGGCCGGCCGGCGCCTTCCGGGCCGGTCGCGGACGCCGCCGGTGCCGCCCGTCCCGTAGCCGCCCTCGGCGTGGACCTCGGACCCGTGGCCGGCGCCGGGACCGCCACCACCGCGGCGGCTCCCGTCACCGCTCCGACGAACCGGCGCCTGCTCCACCTGCCGTCCGACGCTCGTCCACCGCTGCCCATGCCGCCATCCCAGGTCGTCGTCCGAGTCGGTCGTCACGATCACCTTCGCCCGGACCACCCGCGGCGGGCAAGAGGGGCGACGGCCCGTGGCGCGGGACGGCCTGCCTGCGGCTCGGGACACGACGGGCGGCCGCTGCCACCGGTCGCCGTTGTATCGCCGCCCAATCGCCGCCCAATCGCCGCCCAATCGCCGACCGGGCGTCGTCCGGTCGGCGCGTCCGGGGGCTTCGATCCGCCGCACGGGGAGGTGGCCGAGGCCCGGCGGCGGCGCGTGGGCGCCCGCCTCCGGCAGCCGCCGCGTGCCCACGCCCCCCCCGCACCTCGCGGCGACCCCAGCGCGTCGCCCGCGGTCCGCACCGCCGTCCCGGCCGCACGCGCGTCCCCCTCACCGGCTGACCGGGGCGTCCTGTCACACGGAGCGCCGTACGGCGCCGGCCCGGTTCCTGCGGATCCGGGCCGGCGCCCCCAGCCGGTCCGCGATCCGGGTCAGCCGCGACCGGCGTTCGCGCTGCTCGCGCGTGTGCCGGTCCAGCTCCTCCAGGAGCCGCTTGGAGCGGTGCTCGGTGTCCATCTCGTCGATGATGCGGTCGACCTCGGTCAGCACCGCGCCCTGCAACTGCCACTGGCTCGCGTCCTGCTGCACCTCCGCCAGCAACTGCTGCGCCAGCTTGTCGCGGGTGGCCGCGGCCTGCCGCAGCTCGGCCGCCAGCCGGGACTCGGCCGACTCGGCGCTCACGCTCACGTCGGTGGTCACCAGCACCGCGTAACTGACCACCGCGTCGGAGATCTCGGACAGCAACTGCTGCACCAGCTCGCCCGTCTGCGGGGAGAACAGCGGCTCCGGCTCGCGCGCCTTGGTCAGGTCGGTGAAGGTGCGCGCCAGCACCCGCAGGACCACCGTGCAGATCTCCAGCGTGTCGAGCCCGGTGCGCAGGACCACCCGGTGCAGCAGGCCCTCCCGGACGCGCGGGTTCAGGCGCAGGCTGTCCTCGGCCTGCCGCAGGGCGGCGTCCACGTCGGTGATGTCGTGGTCCAGCCGACGCGCCTCGTGCAGCCGGGCGGCGGCGCGCTCCACCGGCGTGCCGTCGGCCACCTCCTCGCCCATGTGCAGCATCAGCTGCCGCATCCGGCGTGCCAGCCCCTCGATGGACTCGCCCGCGTGTTCGGTCCACACCGGGGGCGCGAGGAGCAGGTTGCAGCCCATGCCGACCACCGCGCCGATCAGCGTCTCCACGATCCGCGCCCAGGCGGTGCTGCTGACGGTGGTGACCCCGAGGACCAGCATGGCGCTGATCGCCACCTCGGCCACGAACTCGTCGACCCGCACCAGGTGACCCACCCCGAGACCGGCCAGGATCACCAGGGCGAGGCTCCACCAGGTCAGCCCCACCAGCAGGGAGAAGAGGATGGCGACGACCACGCCCGCGACCACCGCGTTCACCCGTCGCACGCTGGTCTTCAGCGTCGCGAACAAGGTCACCTGGACGACCAGCAGGGCCGTCAGCGGAGCGGTCAGCGGCGCCGGCTCGGGGCTCAGCCACTTCGCGATCACATACGCGATCGTCGCCGCGACCGTGGAGCGCAGCGCCTGGACGACCACCGGGTCCCGGTGCCGCTTCACCAGCCGGACAAGGGACGACATCGACTCACTCACATCGTGCATCCCTTGCGCTCTTCCCCGTTCGCACACGCATCGAACGTGGTTCCGCCCCGCGGTCAGTCGTACAGCTTGTCCAGGAAGGCGGCCAGATTGCCCGTGGTCCGGGCGATCTGCTCCCCCAGGGTCAGGCTCTCCTCGAAGCGGGTCCCGGACTGCGGGACCTTCTTGCCGCGCAGGTACAGGGAGCAGGCCAGGTCGGTGCACATGTACAGGCCGACGGAGTTGCCCTCGCGTCCCGCGGCGCCCGTCTTGCGGGCGGTCATCAGCGAGACCCCGCCGCCCGGGTGCGTGGTCAGGCACAGGGAGCACATGCTGCGGTGCAGGAAGCCGCGCTGCGAGGACGGGAAGCGCAGCGCGATGCCCACCGTCCGGCCCTCCCGTTCGGTGACCAGGTAGCTGCGGTCGGGCGCCCCCGGGTCCCGCCAGCCCAGGAAGTCGAGATCGTCCCACGGCCGGTCCGCGAGGTCGCGGGGGACGGCCAGCCGCTTGGCCTCGCCCTTCGAGCAGTTCACGAAGGAGGCGCGGATCTCCTGCTCGGACAGTGGTCTCATGAAAGGCTCCGGGTGGATCACGGCGACGGGAGCCCCGGGGGCTCTGTTGCCTAATGGCTTTAGTTTCACAGCTAGGGTAAGCAGGTTCCGGGAGGGGATCCAATGGATTACGGCGAGCTGCGGGCACCGAGGGCCGTGGCGGCGCTCGCCCATGTCACGGCACGGTCCACGGGACCGGCCGCGGAGGCGGGCCTGCGCATCACCCTCAACTTCCACCCGGACCGGCCGGCCGGCGGGCTGCCCCTGCTGCGGGCGATGGCCCGCGACGGCGCGTACCACTCGCAGTTCGTCACCGGCACGAGCAACGGCGGGCTCACCGCGCACCCCGGCGGTGACCGCCGACGCTGGGAGAGCCGTATCTTCGGCGGCGCGTACGACGACGCCCCCGCCGGCGACCGGCCCGTCTACGGGGCGCTGGACTTCCGCCGCCAGGTGGTGGGCGCCGCCCCCAGGTTCGGTTCCTCGCACTTCCGGCTCACGGCGGCGGCGCTCGCCCGCGCCACCTTCTGCTACCCCGACAGCGCGGCCGAGCCCGGCGACTTCGGCACCGCCGCCGCCATGGGTCTGATCGCCCTGGCCCAGGCCGACGAACGGGACGCGCTCGACGACTACATCGAGGCGCAGGTGCACGGCGGCGTCGACCTCGCGCGGGACGTGGAGGCGCTCGTCCTGGACGCGAGCTACCGCGGCACGCCCGTCGAGGCGGACGCCCGGGACCTGCCGTGCCGGATCGAGTGGCACCCCGGCTACCGTCTCGCCGTCACCGAACTGCGCCGGCACGGGGACTACCGCGGCGAGGAGTGCACGGCGCTCGGGGCGCGGATCGCCCGGGACGGGCACCTGGACCCGTGGGTCATCGGCGAGGCGGTGCGCACCGGCCGCTACGCCACGCAGGACCTGAAGAAGGTGTGGCACCTCCTCGCCCGGCACGGGGCGCCCGAGGGGGCGGGGACGGCGTGCGCACCCCGCGTGGGCAGCGCTGACAGTGCGGGCAGTGCGGACGGTGCGGGCCCCGCAGACGCCGCGGGCAGGACCGCAGTCCCCGGGCCCGCGTTGCCCCACCCCGCGACGCCCGATCTCGCCACGCCTTAATTTATAGTCTGACCTAAGGGTGCATGGAAGTCGCGCCGAGGCGGCCCGCAGCGGTATGTTGCAGGTCGGGACAGCGCAGGGCGAAGCGCCCGGGGCGGACGAGGGAGCCACATGGCGGGGCAGAACGGGCGCACGGTGCGCGATCTCAGGCGGGCCAACCGGGCGGCCGTGCTCCAGCGGCTGTACTTCGACGGCCCCCTCAGCCGCTTCGAACTCGGCCCGGCGACCGGTCTCAGCTCGGGTTCGGTCAGCAACGTCGTCGCGGACCTGGTCGCCGACGGCCTGGTGGAGGAGGCCGGCAGCGTCGACTCCGACGGCGGGCGCCCGCGCACCCTGCTGCGCGTGGTGCCGGGCAGCGGCCACATGATCGGCGTGGACGTCGGCGAGACCCGGGTCCGTATCGAACTGTTCGACCTGACCCTCACCGAACTGGCGCGCACCGAGCGGCCGCTCGCCGCGCAGCGCTACGACGTCGAGGTGATCACCGGCCACATCCGGGACGGCGTCGCCGAGGTCCTGGAGACGGCAGGCCTCGCCCCTGAACGGCTCCTCGGCGTCGGCATCGGCGTCCCCGGCATCGTCGAGCACACCCCGGACCGCGGCGCCGTCGTGCACGGACAGACCATCGGCTGGGACGCGGTGCCCCTGGAGACGCTGCTGCGCACCGCCTGCCGGCTGCCCGACAGCGTGCCCTGCCTCATCGACAACGGCGCCAAGACCCTGGGCCAGGCCGAGATGTGGTTCGGCGCCGGGCGCGGCGCGGGCAACGCGGTCGTGGTGCTCTTCGGGTCCGGCGTCGGCGCCTGCCTGGTCACCCCGGAGGTGGAGCGGGGCCGGGCCGTCGAGTGGGGGCACCTGACGGTACGGGTGCGGGGGCGCCGCTGCCGGTGCGGCGCGCTCGGCTGCCTGGAGGCCTACGCGGGCGCGGAGTCGCTGCTGGCCCGCTGGCGCGAGGAGGGCGGACGGCCGCCGCGCGACACCGACGAGGAGACGGCGCTGACCGCCATGCTGGCCGCCGCCTACCCGCCCGACGGCACCGCAGCCGACCCGGTCGCGCTCGCCGTCCTGGAGGAGACCGCCGAGTACCTCGGCGCGGGCCTGTCGGACCTGATCAACCTCTTCCAGCCAGAGCGCATCCTCATCGGCGGCTGGGCGGGCCTCCAGCTCGGCGCCCGCTTCCTGCCCGCCGTACGCCGCCACGCCACTGCCTACGCACTGCGCCACCCCGCCGACAAGGTGACCGTCGAACTGGGCCGCCTCGGCCCCGACGCGGTCACGGTCGGCGCCGCGATCCTGCCGCTCGCCGACTTCTTCGCCCGCGGCGGGCGCCGCGCCCAGCCGGTGCCCGAGGCCCGGCCCCCGGCCTGGCAGACGGCCCTGGAGGAGCGCAGGACCTAGTAGGGCCCGGTGGCAGCCCCCCGTGCGCGGCCGTTCGGCGGGTCACGGCTTGCGGGCCACGCCGCCGTAGATGTCCGTCGGCTCCGGCTCGGTGCCCGGCTCCGGGCGCCACAGCGGGCAGGAGACGATGCCGGGCTCCAGCACCTCCAGGCCCTCGTAGTACGCGGCCACCTGCTCCGGGCTGCGCAGGACGTACGGGACGGCGCCCGTGTCGTCGTAGCCCTGCTGGGCCTCCTTGAGCGCGCGGTCGGTGTCGGTGCTGTCGTAGTGCACGAAGCAGCTGCCGGAGGGCAGGGCGGCCTGGAGGCGGCGGACGATGGACTTCGCCTCCTCGTAGTCCTGGACGTGACCGAGGATGCCCATGAGCATCAGGGCGACCGGCCGGTCGAAGTCGAGTATCTTCGCGGCCCGTTCGATGATCACCCCGGGCTCGTGCAGGTCTGCGTCGAGGTACTCGGTGACGCCCTCGGGGGAGCTGGTGAGCAGGGCCTGGGCGTGCCGGAGCACCAGCGGGTCGTTGTCGACGTAGACGACGCGGGCCTCGGGGGCGATGCGCTGGGCGACCTGGTGGGTGTTGTCGTAGGTGGGCAGTCCGGTGCCGATGTCGAGGAACTGGCGGATGCCGAGTTCGCCCGTCACGTGCGTCACGGCGCGGATCAGGTACTGGCGTGAGGCGCGGGCCATCGTCTCGATGGTGGGCGCGTGTTCGCGGTAGGCGTCGCCCGCGGCCCGGTCCACCTCGTAGTTGTCCTTCCCGCCCATCCAGTAGTTCCAGATGCGGGCCGAGTGGGGCACCGAGGTGTCGATCTTCGACAACGGGTCCTGGTCGGGGGTGGTCCGGCCGTCAGTCATGGGGGTCTCCTGCCCTGCGTCGCGCGGGCGACCAAAGTACCGTCAACCTGACCGCGCACGCCCGTAGTTCGCGGCGCGCGCGGGGCGCATCGGCGGCACCCGGGCGCCGGTGCGCACGCGGGAGCGGAACCTGGGTCCGGCCGCGGGGGAGCGGGACCGCCCGCACGGCGGGAGGCGGCGTGCGGGCGGTCCCGCCCGGCCGGGCCGGCACGTGGTCCGCGCCCGGTTCGGCCGGGGCGCGCGACCGCCGCGGCCCTGGCCCGGCGGTGTGCGGCGGGCCAGGACCGGTGGGCCCGGGACCAGGGGCGCAGGCTCAGTCGACCAGGAAGTCCGCCAGGCCCGCCTTGGCGCCCTGGAGGAAGGTGATCATCTCGTCCCGGGTGTAGACCAGCGCGGGGCCTTCGGGGTCGGTGGACTGACGTACGGCGACCCTGCCGTCGGGCAGGCGCTTGGCCTCGACGCAGGAGCCGCCGTTGGTGCCGCTCCAGGGCTTGTGCCAGCCTTCGGTGCCCAGTTCGCCCGCGGGCATGCCGTTGCGGACACGGCCCTCGGGATTCCGGGGTGCGGTGGATGCCATGGGATCACAACTCCTTACGCAGTTCGGCCAGGATGTCCTCGGTCCGTGCCACCGGTTCCGCCTGGACGGCCATCCGGTCCAGTACTTCGAGATAGGTGACGACGTCCCGCGGCCGGTCGTAATAGACCGAACCGGCCAGGTTCTCGGTGTAGACGACGTCGGGCAGTTCGGAGAAGCCGAAGCGGAAGTGGTGGAAGGGGCCGTAGGCGCCCGGGTGGGCCCCCACGGAGTAACGCATGATCTGGATCCGCACCTTGGGCGTGCGCAGGGCCTCCAGCAGCCGGTCCACCTGGGCGCGCATCACCTCGGCGCCGCCGACGGGGCGGCGCAGCACCGTCTCGTCCAGGATGGCCCACACGGCCGGGCCGTCCGGCTTGGCGAGCAGGTCCTGCCGTTTGAGGCGCAGGTCCACACGGCGTGCGAGTTCCTCCTCCGACTCGTTGGGGAAGCCGACGCGCATGAGCGCGACAGAGTAGTCGAACGTCTGCAACAGGCCCGGCACGTAGTGCGGTTCGTACAGGCGGATGACGCTGGCCTCGCTCTCCAGGCTCACGTAGGCCTTGAACCACTCGGGCAGCACATCGCGGTACGTGTACCACCACCCGGGTTTGTTGGCCTCCCTGGCCATGGCGACGAAGTCGTCGATCTCGGCGGCCGGGACCCCGTAGGTGCGCAGCAGCTCCTTGACGTACGGGATGCGGAGCCCGACCTCCGCCTTCTCCATGCGGCGGATCGTCAGCGGGGTCACCTCGATGGCCCGTGCGGCGTCCTCGAAGGACACCCCGGCCCGCCCCCGCAGCTGCCGCAGACGCTTGCCGAGAACCATCCGCAGGACGGTGGGTGCGCTGCCGCCGGAGCGGTTCTCACTCACCTCTGACCTCCCGGAGCGGCTGTCACAGCGTGCAGTGTGCCACGCCCCCGACGACACGAACAGGGTGATGCGGAGCTGTCTGAAATTATCAGAACGCAGGTTGCGAGCCGAGTGTGTGCCACATCATAGTGATCCGGGAAGCCGCCGCCCGGCCGGTGCTCTTGGCCATCAACTCGGGGCGGTGGTATGGGAACTGATGTTCCGACAGGTGCGGTGCGGCCCCCCCACGGACCGCACGGGACTGCGAGGCGAGAGCTGGATGACCACCGTGACCGACGGACAGTCGGAGAGCCGCGACGGCACCTCGGTCGGGGTGGGCGGTGCGTGCCGGGCCGACCGCGCACCGGACCCGGGCGGCGAGCCGGCCCGCCTGCGTTCCACGGTGCCCGCCGACCCCTCCTGGGCCGCGGCCGTACGCCGCCTGGTGAGCCGGCACCTCGCCCGGCTGCGGCTCTCGGCCGACCAGTGCGACAGTGCGGTCCTGGCCACGGACGAGCTGTTCGCCAACGCGGTCAGGCACGCGAGCACCGGCCCGCGCGACACCGTCACCCTCACGATCGAGCGCACCGCCCGCACCCTGCGGGTGACGGTGGCCGACCGGTCGCCGCTGCCGCCGCGCCGCCGCACGGCGGACGCCGCCGCCGAGTCGGGACGGGGACTGGCCATCGTCGCCGCGCTCGCGGACGACTGGGGACTCGCGCCACCCGAACCCGGCACTCCCGGCAAGGGGGTCTGGTTCACCCTGAGCCTGCGAGGAGCCGCGTCATGACGCAGAGGGCGCACCGGGCAGCGGGCGGGGGAGTGTCCGGGGCAGGACGAGCACGTGAGGGCGGGGGCGTGGACACCGTCACCCGCGGCGAGCCGGCGACCGGCGGACGGGCGCGCGGCCCGGCGGACGGTACGCCGGGGTGTGCGCCGGGCGGCCCGCTGTGGCAGGCGCTGACGGCGATGTACGCGGCGGACGCCGCCTCCGCTTCCACCCTCGCTCCCGGGACGACCGGGTGCCCCGAGCCGGGGGACGCGCCCGGACAGCCGGACGCCCCGGCCACGGGTGAGGTGCCGGACGGGCCACTGCGGCGGGCTCTGTCGGCGATCTACACGCCGGCGGGTCCGGCGGTGCCCGCCCCGGCCGGCGCGAGCGTGGCCCGCACGGCGGGCGAACTGCTCCGCCGGGCCGAGGAGGACCGCCGGCTGACGCGGGAGGCGGGCGCCGCGCCCACGCCGGAACGCCGGCGCCGGGTCGTCCGGTGCCACCGTGACAACGCCGACGCCCTCGCGGCCATCGTGGGCCGCCAGGGCTGGCCGACCGCCGACACCGTGGGCGCCCGGGCGTCGACAGCGGCGCTGATGATCCTGCTGCACGCCCCCGAGCTGGCGCTGCGGCTGCGCTGCCGGGACCTGATCGCGCAGGCCACGGCGGACGGCCGCTGCCCCGCCGTCCACTTCGCCTACATCGCCGACCACTGCGCCGTCGACCTGGGCGAACAGCAGTTCTACGGCACGCGCATCAACCCGGTGACGTTGTGCCCGTACCCGGTCCGCCTGCCGGAGAGCCTCGACGAGCGCCGCCAAGACGTCGGTCTCGGGCCGATGGAGGAGCAGATGAAGGCGCTGCGGCTGCACGGCTGAGCCACCGGCGGGGAAGGTTTCGCAGGTCACAGGGGAGGTACCCGCGCCTTGGCCGCACGCCGTGCGGTCGGCCGCCGTGCCACGCGCGCACCCGCGAAGGAGTACACCGTGACCGGAAACCGTACGCCCGTCCCCCGGGACATGCCCGATCAGCAGGCGGACGTGGACGAGGACCCCTGGGAGACCGCGCGGTCCGCCGGGTCCGGGCGGACCCACGGGGAGCCCGCCCCCGACGAGGCCCCCACCACCGACGAGACGGCCGACGAGAGGGGCACCGGCCGGGCGGGTGCCCCGCGACCGGGAACCGGGCACCCGCCCGAGCCGCAGACCGCGGGCGAGGGACGCCCCGTGGAGGAGAACCCCGCCCCGGACGAACCGACCGGCTGACCGGCCGCGGCCTCGCCCCGCACCCTCTGCCCGCCCCCTCGGCACCCCTCCTTTCCCGCCTCTGTTCCCGGCCCTCCGACCGGGCGCGTTCCCGGCCCTCCGACCGGGCGCGTTCCCGGCCCTTCGACCGGGCGCGGGCGGTCCGCCCTCCGATCGGAGAACCGAGCGGTCCGGCCTCCGGCGGGAGACCGGGCGGCCCGGCCCGCTCGCTCGGCCGCTTCAGCCGACCTTGCGCCCGCGCAGGGGCTCGGTGTCCGCGCCCTCGCCGCGCCGGAGCCCCCGCAGGAACTCCTGGATGACCTCGGTGGCCGTACGCTCCGGGCGCCAGCCGAGTTCGGTACGGGCCCGGGCGCAGTCCATCAGCGGCAGGCGCAGGACCGCGTCGAACAGGTGCGGGGAGGCCGGCAGCAGATGCAGGCCCCAGGCCGCCGCGATCGCGGAACGGGCCGCGCCGCGCGGCAGCCGTACGGGCCGGGCCCCGAGCATCTCGCCGAGCACCCGGGCATCGAGCGGCGGGTCGGCGGCCAGGTTGAAGGCGCCGCGCACCTCGTGGCGCAGCGCCAGCACGTAGGCCCGTGCGGCGTCGTCCGTGTGCAGAACCTGGACCCGCAGGCCGGGGATGTCCGGCAGGAACGGCAGCAGCTCGGGCCGGGCGATCGGCCCCGGCAGGAACCGGCCGCCGAAGATCCGCCGTTGCTCGCTCGCGGACTCCGCCTTGAACAGGAACCCAGGGCGCATCCGCACCACCCGGACCTCGGGGTGGTCCCGTTCGAACGCGTCCAGGGCCCGCTCCAGGTACGCCTTCTCCCGGGTGTAGGCGGCATCCGGCCAGCCGTGGGTCGGCCAGGACTCGTCCACGGCGTGGTCCTTCGGCCCCGGCGAGTACGCGCCGACCGAGGAGGCGTGCACCAGCACCGGCACCCGGGCGGCGGCCACGGCCTCCTGCACGCGGATGCCGCCGAGGACGTTGGTGCGCCAGGTCGTCGCCGGATCGTGCGTCGGCTGGAACGCCCAGGCCAGGTGGACCACCGCGTCCGCGCCCTCGAACTGCGCGGCCAGGGGCGCCTGTTCGGAGGCGATGTCGACCCGTGCCCACTCCGTCTTCGGCGGCGACCACCCCGGGGTCCGCCGGGCCAGGCCCCGGACCGAGGACACCTCCGGATCCTCGGAGAGCAGACGGACGACGCTCGTTCCGACGTTGCCGGTGGCGCCCGTGACGACGACCCTGCTGCCCGACACGCTGCTCACGTTCGGCTCCTCTCGGGGACTGTCGAGTGCGGGGCACGAGTACCCGCTCCCCGGCCATCGACCCGGGCACGGCCCCGCGGGCCGGCATCACGGAGGGTCCCCCTCACACTGCACGTGGCGGGCCGCCGTCACGGCACGGTGGCGGTCAGGACCGGCCGGCGAACGCGTCCACCCCCGTCAGCTCCGCCGACAGGGCCCACAGACGGGCCGCCTGGCCGGGGTCGGTGGCCCACGGCTTGACGCCGCTCGGGTGCGCTCCTTCCTCGGGGACCGGCTCGGCGATGTCGCAGTCCTCCAGGTAGACGCCGCCCAAGCCGTCCAGCAGGGGCGAGGTCGCCGCCCAGACCTGGGTGGCCGCGCCCTGCTGAGGGGTCTTGAAACCCTCCGGGTTCAGCGGCACGCCGTTCTCGTCGACCCAGCCGCGCTCGAACATCTCCTGCTGGGACAGATGGCGCTGGAGCGGGGTGATGATGGCGCCGGGGTGGAGGGCGAAGGCCTGCACGCCGGCGTCGCGGGCCAGCCGGTCGAGGTGCACGGCGAACAGGACGTTCGCGGTCTTGGCCTGGCCGTAGGCCTCCCACTTGTCGTAGCCGCCGCGCCAGTGGACGTCGTCCCAGCGGATCCCGGAGAACTGGTGGCCGCGGGAGGAGACCGAGACGACGCGGGCGCCGCCCGCCTCGATCGCCGGCCACAGCCGGTTGACCAGGGCGAAGTGACCGAGGTGGTTGGTGGCGAACTGGGCCTCCCAGCCGGGGCCGACCCGGGACTCGGGGCAGGCCATGATCCCGGCGTTGTCGATGACGAGGTCGACCGTGCGGCCGGAGGCCAGGAACCGTTCGGCGAAGGCGCGGACGCTGTCGAGGTCGCCCAGGTCGAGCGCGTCCGTCTCGGCGCCCTCGATGCCGTGCAGCGCCTCGCGGGCGGTGTCGGGGCGGCGGGCGGGCACGATCACGTGGGCGCCGGCCCCGGTCAGCGCCCGCGTGGTCTCCAGGCCGAGGCCCGAGTAGCCGCCGGTGACGATCGCCAGACTGCCGGTGAGGTCGATACCCCGCAGGACGTCGTCGGCGGTGCTCGTCGCCCCGAAACCCGAACCGATCTTGTGCTGTGGCGTAGTGCTCATGCCAGGAACGCTACGGATTGGAGCGCTCTCGAAGTCAAGCGCCCGCCGACACGGCCACGAAACCCGCCACGAGATCCGGCCACGAAACCCGCCACGGAACACGCCACGAGATCCGGAAACGAAACACGCTCACGAAACCCGGGCACGGCATCCGGCAGGGGCGTGGAGAGAGGGGAGCCCCGGCCGGACGGGGGAATCACGGCCGGGGCGGTCCGGATGTGGGTACGCATGGCGGTCGCCTCTCGGCGAGACGCTCCACAGGGCTTCAGCCGAACGATCGTCCCTGTGGGCAATAGGTGAGGCCCGGGGACACTGTCCCATCCGCACCCACGGTCTCTTCAACGGCGCGAGGACGTCCGGTGTTCCTGCTTCTGCCGCCTTCCGTGGTGATCCGGGTCACTCCGCGGCGGTACGCGGTGCGATGTCCGCAGCGGTGCGGCGCGCGGCCCCGGACGCGGCCCCGGGGACGGTCTCCGCCCACAGGCTCTCCGCCTGCAGCAGCAGCGACCCCAGCACCGTGACGGGGGCCGCCGCCCGGCCCGCCTGGTCCCGCAGCCCCTCCTGCAACTGCCGGTGCAGCGCCCGTCGCGCCGCCTCGGCCTGCTCGCCGTCGCCGTCTCCGCGGTCTCCGCCGTCGCCGTCTCCGCCGCGGTCGTCGCAGCCGCCGGCCGGGCGCCGGCCGAGCAGCCGGGCGCTCTCCGAGTGGCACGCCCCGGCGATCAGCTCCAGCAGACCGGCGTACGTCCGCAGCACCTCCGGGTCCGGCGGCGCGGGTGCGCGGTCCTCGTCGGCCGCCACCGCGAGCGTCCGGGTGAGCGCCCGCACGTGCCCGGTGACCCTGCTCCAGCGCTCGTCCTCCGTCTCGGGCGGCACCGCCGACGGCGGCCGGCGCAGCGCGCGCAGCGGGCCGGCCGTCAGGCGCAGGCTCTCACGGCCCCAGCGGCGGGCCGAATGCAGCGTCTCCAGGCGGTGTTCGAGCCGGGACGAACCGCGGGACCACTCGGCGGCGCTCCCGCTGTCCCACTCGCCGCCGCGCAACCCCGCGGCGACCCCGCACAGCACGTCGCCCGCCTCCCGGGCGACCGCCGCGAGGTTCTCCCGCACGTCCCGCAGGTGGATCGGCGGAAGGACGAACGCGTTGACGGCCAGCCCGATCACCGCACCCAGCGCCGTCTGCCACAGCCGGTGTCCGACCGAGGCGGCCGAGACGCTGCCCGTCGCCAGGGTGAACACGGCCGTGGTGGCACCGTAGATCCCCTGGTCGCCGAAGCGCGACCAGTTCGCCAGCAGCATCAGCACGGGCAGCGACAGCGCGAGCGCGGTCAGGGTGCCGCCGGTTACCGCCTGCGCGGCCGAGGCGAGCAGGGTCCCCGCGCAGATCGCCGCGCACTGCTGCCCCGCCCGGAGCAGCGAGCTGTACACCGTGGCCTGCACCATGACGAGCGCCACCCACGGAGCCATCAGCGCCATCGGATCGCCCAGCCAGACCTTGGCCACGACCCAGGCGACGAGCGCGGCCCCGGCGGCCTTGAGCGACTGCACGACCAGGTCGCGTTCCCGGCCCGGCCCGCGCGCCACGGCCCGCAGGGCCCGCCCGGCGCGGCGCGCCTCCTCGCCCACGGCGCGGCAGAACCGGGGGCCGAGCAGCTCGCCGAGCGCACGCGCGGTGCGCCCCCCGCTGTGGCGCGGGGCGGAGGGGTCCGGTGGGGGAGTGTGTGCCGGGGTGTGCGGTGCGCCCGTCATCGTGCCCGGGTGTCCGCGCGGCGCGGTGTCTCGAGCGGGGAACACGTCACGTTCCCGGGCCGTGCTCCGTGAGTCCGTACCGGCCGTGTGCCGGCAGTCCGTACCCGCATCTCAGGCCAGCGGGCTGTTCGCCAGGGACGCCAGCAGGTGCGCGGGATCGTCGTAGACCCACTGCGCTCCGGCCCGCTCCAGGTCGGCGCGCGGGATGCCGCCGCTCAGGACGCCCACGCAGCGCACCCCGGCTCGGCTGCCGGCCCGCATGTCCCAGACGGTGTCGCCCACGAACACCGCGCGTTCGGCGGGCACCCCGACCAGTTCCAGGGCGTGCTCGACCGGCTCGGGTGCCGGTTTGCCCGCCTCGACGTCGTCGGCGCTCGCGGTGGCGGCGATGGCGTCGTCCGCGTCGATCGCCCGGCGCAGCGCGTCCAGCTCCGGGCCGCTCGCCGAGGTGGCGAGGACCACCGTCCAGCCGTCCCCGTGCAGCCGCCGCAGCAGCCGCCCCGCGTCGGCGAGGGCGGGCAGCCGGTCGAAGTACTGCGCGTACAGCGCGCTGTGGGCGGCGCTGAGGGCGGAGTCCTGTTCCTCGTCGCGGTCGTCGCCGAGCAGGTGCGCGACGAGGTCGCCGGAGCCGAGCCCGACCGAGTGGTGGATGGCGTGCATGGGGACCCGGTGGCCCGCCTGCCGGAACGCCTCCCACCACGTGGTGACGTGGAGGTGGTTGGTGTCGACGAGTGTCCCGTCGACATCGAAGACGGCGGCACGGTCCATCGAGGTTCCCTTCTGCTGCGAAGTCATGAGGTCAGCGGCGTCGGCGGGTGCGCGACGCGACGTCCGACCGGGTACCACGTCAGGCGTCGCTCACTCCGGACGGTGTGCGCCGCTGCCGCGTCCAGGCCAGCAGTTCCTCCAGGGACCAGGTGGTCACCACGCGCGCGGGCGGCACCCCGCACTCCTCGGCCCGTGCGCAGCCGTGGATCTGCCAGTCCAGCTGGCCGGGCGCGTGCGCGTCGGTGTCGACGGAGAACAGCACGCCCGCCGCGACCGCGCGGCGCAGCAGCCGGCGCGGCGGGTCCAGCCGCTCCGGGCGGCTGTTGATCTCCACGGCCGTGCCGGTCTGCGCGCACGCCGCGAACACCTCCTCCGCGTCGAACTCCGACTCGGGCCGCCCCCGCCCGGTCACCAGCCGTCCGGTGCAGTGCCCCAGGATGTCGGAGTGCGGATCGCGTACGGCGGCCACCATGCGGCGGGTCATCGAACGGGCGTCCATCCGCAGCTTGGAGTGGACCGAGACGACCACCACGTCCAGCCGCTCCAGCAGTTCCGGCTCCTGGTCGAGGGAGCCGTCGTCGAGGATGTCGCACTCGATGCCGGTGAGCAGCCGGAACGGTGCCCAGGTCTCGTTCAGCCGGGCCACGACGTCCAGTTGCTCGCGCAGCCGCTCGGGGGACAGCCCGCGTGCCACCGTCAGCCGCGGCGAGTGGTCGGTCAGCACCGCCCACTGATGGCCGAGGGCCGCGGCGGCCCGGCCCATCTCCTCGATCGGGCTGCCGCCGTCGGACCAGTCGGAGTGGAGGTGGCAGTCGCCCCGCAGCAGCGCGCGCAGCCCTTCGCCGCCCTCGGCGAGCGGCCGGGCGGCCTCGCCCTGCAGTTTTCGCAGGTAGCCGGGGACCTCCCCGGCCAGCGCCTCACGCACGACCTGGGCGGTCTTCGGCCCGACCCCCTTGAGGGACTCCAGCGTTCCGTCCGAGACCCGCCGCGTCACCTCCCCGGCGGGCAGCGCGGACAGCACCCGTGACGCCGTGCGGAAGGCACGCACGCGGTACGTCGGCTCCCGGGACCGTTCCAGCAGGAAGGCGATCCGGTCCAGCGCCTCGACGGGGTCCATCGCCACCTCCGTCCCCAGGGTTTCCCGCCCCGGCCGGGACCGCACCTCCACCGGACACCTTCCCCCCGGACCGCACCGGCCACCGCGCGGGCCCCGGCCCACCGCCCCGGCCCGCCCGTTTGCCCCGGCCGCCCCCGGGTACTGCGTAGCCCGACTCACGACGCCTTGTACCGCAGGAGGCCCCATGTCCGCTCCGTCGCCGTCCGCCGCCGGGGTGGCCGTCGTCACCGGTGCCGACTCCGGCATCGGCCGGGCCACCGCCGTCCGCCTGGCCGAGGCGGGGCTGGACATCGGCATCACCTGGCACAGCGACGAGAAGGGGGCCGAGGAGACCGCCGAGGAGGTCCGCGCCCACGGGCGCCGCGCCGCCGTCGCCCGGATGGACCTCACGCGGCTGCCCGCCGCCGCGGACGCCGTGGACGAGCTGGCCGGTGCGCTCGGCGACCGGATCGACGTCCTGGTCAACAACGCCGGTACGGGCACGGCCACGCCCTTCCTCGACCTGCGGCTGGAGGACGTGCGCGAGGTGCTGGACGTGGACCTCGTGGGGCCGTTCCTGTGCGGGCAGAAGGCGGCCCGGCGGATGATCGGCCAGGGGCGCGGCGGCCGGATCGTCAACGTGACCTCGGTGCACGAGCACCAGCCCCGGGTGGGCGCCGCCCCGTACTGCGCGGCCAAGGGCGGCCTCGGCCTGCTCACCCAGGTGATGGCCCTGGAACTGGCCGAGCACGGCATCACCGTGAACGCGGTGGCGCCCGGCGAGATCGCCACCCCCATGACCGGCCAGGAGGACACGGACGTGCGCGCCGAGCACCGTCCCGGCGTCCCGCTGGGCCGCCCGGGCGACGCCCGTGAGGTCGCCGCGGTGATCGCGTTCCTGGCCGGCCCCGACGCCTCGTACGTCACCGGGGCGTCCTGGAGCGTGGACGGCGGGATGCTGCGGATGGGGCCGATGGCGGGCTCCCACCTGGCGGGGGACGACTGGCGCCGCCCCTGAGAGGGCCCCCGTGCCCACCGCCCGCACCGGACACGATCTAGGCTTGATGACATGACCGAGAGCGCGAGTCCCTACATCTCCCAGCCGCGGATCATGGTGCTCGGGGTCCAGCGGACCGACCCGCCGTTCCGCATCGTGGAGATCGACGGCGAGGTGGTGGGCGAGGCGAAGAGCGTCACCGACGTCCTCCAGGCCGCCGCCGCGTTCGGCATCACCGTCCACGACCTGGACGACCCGGACGTGGTCCGCTGGGTGGGCGGCGACAAGTTCACCTGGCACTGACGCGACCGCGCGGCGCGGGGGCGGGCGCCTCCGGCCGCCCGCACGAGCGCCCCGGCCAGGACCGCCCGCACGAGCGCCCCGGCCAGGACCGCCCGCACGAGCGCCCCGGCCAGGACCGCCCGCGCGAGCGGCCCCGCCGGGATCAGCCCACCGTCCACTTCTGGTCGGCGCCGCCCGTGCAGGTCCAGATCTGCCGGCGGGTGCCGTCGGCCGAGGTGCTGCCCGTGACGTCCAGGCACTTGTCCGCCTGGGGGTTGACGATGTCGTGGGCCGCGGAGAGCGTCCACTTCCGGTTCGGTCCGCCGGTGCAGTCCCACAACTGGACGGTGGCGCCGTCCGCGGTGCCGCCGACCGGGGCGTCGAGGCACTTGCCGAGCGCGCGCAGGGTGCCGTCGGAACCGGCCGTCCACTGCTGGGCGGCGGTGCCGTTGCAGCCGTAGATCAAGTGGCCGTCCATACCGTGGTCCGTACCGGAGCCGCTCCCTCAGCCGCGCCGCCGGCGCGCGTGCACGGCCCGGCCCATGCGCCGCCCGAGCAGCAGGTGGCCGACGAGGGCGCCCGTCGTGTTGAGGATGACGTCGTCGATGTCGAACGCCCGCCCGGTGATCAGCGCGCCCTGGGCGAACTCCACCAGCAGCATCACCAGCGCGGTGAGCAGCAGGACGCTCAGCAGACCGCGCGCCCGGGGCGCGAGCACCGGCACCAGCACTCCGAACGGCACCCCGAGCAGCAGGTTCCCGCCGATCTGCTGGACCGCGTCCCGCAGTCCCGGCGCGCCCAGATAGGCCCGCAGCGACCGGCCCGGGTGCAGGTTCGTGTGCACGAACGACACCGACGAGGGTGACGGCTCGAGCGTCAACCGGGCCAGGACGACGGCGAACGCCACCATGAAGACGAACGCGGCAGCCATCGCCGGCAGGCGCAGCAGCCAGGGCAGCGGCCGGCGGCGCGGCGGGTCCTCCACGGGCTCCTCGACGGGCTCCTCGACGGGCTCCGCGGCCGGCCGGGACCCGGCCGTGCGGGACCGGAACACGGTGAGCGGACGGAACGCCACCCTGGACATGCGATCCTCCCGACGCCAACTCCGTTTCTCAGGGGCCCGGTTACCCCGGATCAGCCCCGGGATGCCGGGCCGGGCGCGGGGGCGGGCCGCCCACGTCGCCGGTTTCCGTTGCTGCTGTCGGGGCATCCGGGCACCGGACCCGCGCGCCGCCGCGCACCCCGTGGTCGGGGCGGTGCTTGGATGCCGGGGCCGGACCAGAGCAGACAACCGAGCCCGGGAGGTGTCGGGTGGACCCGCGTACGACACTGCGCGCCGTGGGCGAGGTAGCGGCCTGGTGGGCCGCGCTCGTCGTGCTGTGGCTCATGCTCATCAGCACCGTCTACACCCTGGAATGGGTGGTCGGCGCCTGCGCCGCGGGCGTGGGCGCGCTGGTCGCGCGGGCCGGACGGCGGGCGGTGAGCCGACGGTGAACGGCTGGCTCGTCGCGGCGACGGCCGTCCTGGCAGTCGGCCTCGGTACGACCCTGTGGGGCGTCGCCACCGGCCCGCTCGGCCGCCGCGTCGTGGCGCAGAACCTCTGCACCGCCCTGGTCTGCCCCGGCCTGCTCCTGCTGTCCCAGGGCTACAGCCGCACCTCCTACGTCGACCTCGCCCTGCTCCTGGCCCTGCTCGGCCCGGTCGGCACCCTGGTCTTCGCCCGGCTTCTCGCCGACGAACTCGCCGAGGACCCGCCGCAGGCCTGGGCGGCGACCTGGACCTGCGCCGCGCTGGGAGCCGTCGTCGTCCTGGCGCTGTGCGTGGTCACCGGACCCGGCCGGGCCATGGTGAAACTCCTGATCGTCGGGGCGCTGCTGGTCGGCGGGAACCTCCTCGCCTCCCGGGCCCTGTCCGGCGGTTTCCCGGGGGCGAGCCGTGGCTGACGCGCTCGTCGTCCTGGCGCTGCTGGGCGTGGCCGGCTGCGCGACCGCCGCCGTCGCCAACCGCGACCCCGCCCGCCAGGCCCTCGTCCTGTCCGTCCTCGGCACCGCCCTCGCCGTGCTCTTCACCGTGCTGCAGGCACCCGACGTCGGCCTGTCCCAGCTCGCCGTGGGCTCCGCCCTCACCCCGCTGCTCATCATGCTCTCGGTCCGCAAGGTCCGGCGGCGCTCCGCCCACGGCAAGGACGGCAGGCAGTGACCCCGCGCGCCCGGCTGTGGCTGGTGGTGCTGGGCGGCGGCTCGCTCGCCGCGCTGCTGGTCGCCGCCTGCGTGCGGCTGCCCGCCTTCGGCGGCCCCTGGCACCCCTACGGCGACCGCGCCGTGCGCGCCGCCCTCGCCCGGCACACCGCCAACACCATCGCCTCCGTCAACTTCGACCAGCGCGCCTTCGACACGATGGGCGAGATGACGATCCTCTTCGCGGCCGTCCTCGGCTGCGTCGTCCTGCTGCGGCAGGCCCGCGACGAACACCGTGATCCGCCCCGGCCCTCCGAGGTCGCGGCCCCCGTGCGCCGCTACGCCCTCGTCGTGCTGCCCGTCGCCCTGGTCACCGGCCTGTACGTCGTCGCCCACGGCCAGCTCAGCCCCGGCGGCGGCTTCCAGGGCGGAGTCGTCGCCGCGACCGCCCTGCACCTGATGTACCTGGGTGCCGACTACGCCGCGCTGGAACGCATCCGCCCCGTCGACGCGTACGAGGTCGGCGACGCGCTGTCGGCCTGCGCCTATCTCGTCCTCGGCTTCGCCGGCGTCCTGGCGGGCACCGCCTTCCTCGCCAACACCCTGCTGCCGTACGGCACGTTCAACACGCTGTCCTCCGGCGGCACCGTCCCGCTGCTGAACGCGGCCATCGGCATGGAGGTCGCCTGCGCCGTCGTCGTGCTGCTCGCCCGCTTCCTGGACCAGGCCGTCGAGATCGAGGAGGAGGACACGGAGTGAGTGCGCCGTGAGCGACGTCATGCACGTGCTGCCGTACCTGGTCGCCGCCTATGTGTTCCTGGCCGGCTGCTACGGCCTGGCCACCAGCCGGAACCTGATCCACGCCGTGGGCTGCCTCGCCGTGTGCCAGTCGGCGACGTACATCCTGCTGCTGGCCGTCGGCTACCGCGACCACGGCACCGCGCCCGTCTTCTCCGACATCGCGCCCGGCTCGCGGCCCGTCGTCGACCCCGTCGTGCAGGCGCTCACCCTGACCGACGTCGTCGTCGGTGCCACGGTGACCGCGCTGCTGCTCGCGCTGACCGTGCAGATCTCCAAGCGGCACGGCACGGTCGACCCCGACGAGCTGAGGGAGCTGCGCGGCTGATGCACCATCTGCTGCCGCTGCTGCCCGCCGTTCCGCTGCTGGGTGCGGCCCTCCTCGTGGCCGGCGGGCGCCGCCTGCCCCGCCCGGCCGCCGAGGCCTTCGCCTCCCTGGCCTGTGCCACCACGGCCGCGCTGGCGATCTGGCTGCTCGTCGGCTCCTCGCCGCCGTTGACGGAGTGGGTCGGCGGCTGGTTCCCGGTGGGCGGCGAGAGCGTCGGCATCGTCGTGACCGGGGACGGCGCGAGCCTCGGCATGGCGGCGCTCGTCTCGCTGCTCACCCTCGCCGCCCTGGCGTACTCCTGGTACTACTTCGACGAGCCGCCCCGCGGCCATGCCGGCTCCTTCCCCGCGCTGATGCTGCTCTTCCAGGGCGGCATGTGCGGGTTCGCGATCGCCGGCGACCTGTTCAACGCGTTCGTGTTCTTCGAGCTGATGAGCGTCGTCGCCTACGCGCTCACCGGGTACCGCATCGACGAGGCGAAGGCCGTGCAGGGCGCGCTGGGCTTCGCCCTCGTCAACTCGCTGGGCGCCTACTTCATGCTCATGGGCATCGCCCTGCTCTACGCCCGCACCGGCGAACTGGCCATGGCGAAGATCGGCCGGGGCCTGGACGCCGCCGCCGGCCACCACGGTCCCGACGCGCTCGCCCTGGCCGGATTCGTGCTGTTCCTGACCGGGCTGCTGGTGAAGGCAGCCGCCGTGCCCTTCCAGTTCTGGCTGCCGGACGCGCACGCCGTCGCCCCCACCCCCGTGTGCATGCTGCTGTCGGGCGTGATGGTGGAACTCGGCGTCTACGGCGTCTGGCGCGTGTACGGCACCGTCTTCTCCGGGCCGGGCGGCGTCCCGGCGGCCGACGCGACGCGGGCACTGGTGGCGCTCGGCGTGCTGACCGCGGCCGTCGGCTCGGTCATGTGCTGGTACCAGCGGCACATCAAGCGGCTGCTCGCGTTCTCCACCATCGCCCACACCGGCCTCTTCCTGGTCGGCATCGGCGTACTGAAGGCCGAGGCGGACGACGGGACCGCGCTGTACATCCTCGCCCACGCGGGTGTGAAGGCCGCCCTGTTCGCCTGCGCCGGCATCCTGCTCGACCGCTACGGCAGCGTCGACGAGTTCTACCTGCACGGCCGCGCCCGGAGCCTGCGCGGCGTCGGGATCATGTTCGCCGTGGGCGCGCTGGCCCTGGCCGGGCTGCCGCCCTTCGGCACGGGCCTCGGCAAGGCGGTCAGCGAGGAGGCCGTCGGCGGACCGCTGACCGTCCTGTACGTCGCCGCCTCCGCGCTCACCGGGGGAGCGGTCCTGCGGGTCGCCGCCCGGGTCTTCCTCGGACTCGGCCCCCGGCCCGGGGAGCGCGACGGCAAGGAGCGCGACGAGGACGAGACGTCCGGAACCGGCGAGGAACCCGAGACCAGGCAGCGGCTGGGCAGGGTTCCCAACACCATGCGGACGGTCCCGGCCGTGCTGCTCGTCGCGGCGCTCGCCGTCGGCGCGGTCCCCGGCTTCGCCGACGTGGTGGGGCACGCCGTCGACGAGGCGGGGACGTGGGGGGTGTTCTCCTCCGTGCGCTGGACCACCGCCGGCGTCCTGCTCGACCTGCTGTCGGCCCTGCTGGCGGTGGGACTCGCGGGTGCGGCCGTGGGCCGCCCCGGGCTGCTGGCCGCGCCGGGCTGGGCCCTGCCGCTCAGACGCCTGCAGTCCGGGCACGTCGGCGACTACGTGGCCTGGCTGCTGGTGGGCGCCGCGCTGCTCGGTGCGCTGGCCCTGCCCGGCATTCTGGGGTGAGGGGCGGTCTGGGCGGATCAGTAGCATGAGCGCGGCAGTCCGGAATGATCATGCGAGGAGCGGATCGTGCGAGACATCGCGGTGTTCAGCGGCAGTGCCCATCCCGACCTGGCGGCCGAGGTCTGCGCGCACCTGGGCGTGCCGCTCAGCCCCACCCGGGTCAGCCGGTTCGCCAACGACTGCCTGGAGGTGCAGTTGCAGGCCAACTGCCGCGAACGCGACGTGTTCCTCATCCAGCCGCTGGTCAAGCCGGTGCAGGAGCACCTGGTGGAACTGCTGCTGATGTGCGACGCGGCGCGTGGCGCCTCCGCCGGGCGCATCACCGTCGTCATGCCGCACTACTCCTACGCCCGTTCCGACAAGAAGGACGCCCCGCGCATCTCCCTCGGCGGGCGGCTCGTGGCCGATCTGCTGGTGGCGGCGGGCGCGAGCCGGGTCCTGGCGATGACGCTGCACGCCCCGCAGGTGCACGGGTTCTTCTCGGTGCCCGTCGACCACCTGCACGCACTGCGCGAACTGGCCGCGCACTTCAGGCAGTACGACCTGACGCGCACCACGGTCGTCTCGCCCGACCTCGGCAACGCCAAGGAGGCCGTCGCCTTCGCCCGGATGATCGGCGCCCAGGTGGCCGCGGGCGCCAAGCAGCGCTACGCCGACGACCGGGTCACGATCAGCTCGGTCATCGGTGACGTGGCCGGGCGGGACGTGATCGTCCTGGACGACGAGATCGCCAAGGGCAGCACCGTGCTGGAACTCCTTCAGCGGCTGCGCGAGTCGGGGCCGCGCTCCATCCGGATCGCCTGCACGCACGGCCTGTTCGCGGCGGGCGCCCTCAAACGGCTCACGGAGCAGAGCGACGTACTGGAGATCGTGTGCACCAACACGGTCCCGGTGCCCGACCACGAGGAGTACCGGGCCCACCAGGACAAGGTGCGGGTGCTGTCCATCGCGCCCGCGCTCGCCGAGGCGGTGCGCCGCATCCACAACGGGGAGTCCGTCAGCGCGCTCTTCGACGCGCCGCGGGACGAATAGACCGGGCGGACCCGGCCCCGGACCACGCCAGGGCGGCGTCCAGGGTCGGCCGCGGGGGCACCAGCCGGGACAGCCCGGTGACGGCGAGGACGCGCAGGGTCAGCGGGTGCGTGCACACCAGCAGCACGTCGCCGCCCTGGCCGAGGACGCGGTTGCGGACCCGGTGGAGCAGGCGCAGCCCGGAGCAGTCGAAGAACTCCACCCCGCTCAGGTCGATCACCACCCGGGACTCGGGCCGGGCCGTGACCCGGTCCAGGCGCGGCAGGACCCGTACCGCGGCGGCGATGTCGATCTCTCCGTGGAACTCCAGGACGGTGTGCCCGCGGTGCCGGCGGACGCGCAGGTTCCGGGTGAGTGGCGCGGGTGCGTTCGCCACGACGACTTCGCCTCCAACCGGTTCTTCCGTTGCGACGGGGGTGCGCTCAGGGAGCGCACCGTGGGCCCCCGCTCTGCAAGTTACCCTCGATGGAGTGAATTCCAGCATGTTCGATTGACATATGTCTGTGAATTGCCGTTGGCCTGGCGGAGGGACGCCGCCTCACTCGGCGGCGAACACCCAACACCCTCCCCCCCACGTACGTCTCCCGCACCTTCGTCCGAGCGATCGCCTCCGGCGGACCGGCGAACGGGTCACGGTCCAGCACCACCAGGTCCGCGAGCGCCCCGGCTGCGCCGAGGTCGTCGACCGCCGCGCGGCCGCGGGCCTCCCGCGGCCCCGGCGGTGCGGCTTCAGTCGCGGCCCTCGGCGCTCTTCGCCGGCCACACCCCCGTCGAGCGGGCGATGGCCGTGGCGCCCGCGCGGTCCACCGCGCTGCGCACCACGGCGAACAGCGCGCCCTGCACGGCCGCCGCGAGCAGGATCTCGCCCCAGCGGCGGTCCTCGTCGAGGGCGTCGGGGGCGTCGTCCTCCTTGCGGAACGCCTTCCACGTGGTGCGGAACGCCTTCCCGGCGAGGGCCCCGCCGACCCACCCCAGCACGAAACCGACGGGCTGGTAGGCGAGCGGGAGCTTGTTCTTCTTCTTGGCCACCTGTGTCTCCTTCGTTCCTTCACGGGTAGGGCGCGTACGGCGCCGGGTCAGGGCCGGCCCCGGGGCGGGATCCGTTCGGCCTCGCGCACGGGGCCCGGCGGTGTCCCCTCGCCGAAGGGCCGGCCGCCCAGCTCCTCGCGCCCGTGCGGCGTAAGCCAGCCGGACAGGTCGGGCCCGAGGGGCACGATGCCGGTCGGGTTGATGCCGGTGTGCACCTGGTAGTAGTGCCGCTTGATGTGGTCGAAGTCGACCGTGTCGCCGAAGCCCGGCGTCTGGTAGAGGTCACGGGCGTACGCCCACAGCACCGGGTTCTCCGCCAGCTTCCAGCGGTTGCACTTGAAGTGTCCGTGGTAGACGGCGTCGAACCGCACCAGCGTCGTGAACAGCCGGATGTCCGCCTCGGTGATCGTGTCGCCGACGAGGTAGCGCTGCCGGGCCAGCCGCTCCGTGAGCAGGTCCAGCCGGCGGAACACGCCCTCGCACGCGGCCTCGTACTCCTGCTGGCCGGTCGCGAAACCCGCCCGGTAGACGCCGTTGTTGACGTCCTCGTACACCTCGGCCGTCACCGTGTCGATCTCGTCGCGCAGCGCCCGCGGGTACAGGTCGGGCGCCCCGGGCCGGTGCAGGTCCTTCCACTCGGTGGCGAGGTCGAGGGTGATCCGCTGGTAGTCGTTGGTGACCAGCTCACCGCTGGGCACGTCCACGACCGCGGGCACACTCACCCCGCCGGGGTAGCCGCTCTCCCTCCGGTCGTAGGCCTCGCTGAGGTGACGGATGCCGAGCACCGGGTCCCGGTCGCCGGGGTCCAGCGTGAAACGCCAGCTCCGGTCGTCCTGGATCGGATCGACCACGGCCAGCGACAAGGCGTCCTCCAGGCCGAGCAGCCGCCGCGACACGAGCGCCCGGCTCGCCCAGGGACACGCCCGGCTCACCACCAGCCGGTAACGCCCGGCGGCCACCGGCCAGCCGTCCCGCCCGTCCGCGGTGATCCGGTCGGCGAAGTGGCTCTTCGAGCGTTTGAAGGCCTTGTGGCCGTAGGAGCGGTTGCCGCCGTTCCCGTCGTCCCCGTCGCTCATGCCGGTCCTCCCTGCGGTCGCCGCGCACCGATCGAGGTGCACCGATCGAGGTGCACTGGTGAACACGTTCCCCGAAATCCGCCGACGGCACGGTGTGATCCGCGCGGACGGGGGGCAGTCGGCGAACGTGGACGGGACATCCGACGAGACAGCCGAAGAGACGACGCGAACAGCCGGGAGAACAGGAACGACCGGGCACACCGCAACCGCCGGGGCGACCGGTAGCGCCCCCACGGCCGATTCAGCAGACGGAGCCGAGAGAGCCGAGAGAGCCGAGACGGGGCCGGGGCCCACCGCCGACCGGAAGACGCGGGTCACCGTGCTGGTGGCGCTCGCGGCGAACCTGGTCATCGCGGTCGCCAAGGCCGTGGGCGGCCTCGTCGCGCACTCGCCGGCCCTGCTGTCCGAGGCGGCCCACTCCGTCGCCGACAGCCTCAACGAGGTCTTCCTGCTGGCCGCGCTGCGCCGCAGCCGCCGCCCCGCCGACCGACGGCACCCCTTCGGTTACGGCAAGGAGCGGTTCTTCTGGTCGCTCCTCGCGGCCGTCGGCATCTTCGTCATGGGCGGCTGCTTCTCCTTCTTCCAGGGCGTCCAGGCCCTGCGCGAGGGCGCCCACGAGGACCTGTCCGGGTACGTCATCGGCCTGATCGTGCTCGGGGTCGCCCTGCTGGCCGAGGGCACCTCGCTGCTGCGGGCGGTGCACCAGGTGCGCGCCCAGGGCGGCGCGGCCGGGCTGCGCGACCCCGCGCTGCGCACGGTGGTCGCCGAGGACGGCACCGCGGTGCTAGGTGTCACGCTCGCCATCGCCGGCATGGCACTGCACATGGCCACCGGGCAGGTCGTGTGGGAGGCCTCGGCCTCGCTGGCGATCGGCGCGCTGCTCGTCTACGTCGCCTACCGCCTGGGCCGCGACGCACGCGACCAGCTGATCGGGGAGGCCGCGGACCCGGAACTCAGCGGCCGGATCCGCAGTCTGCTGCGGGCGCAGCCCGAGATCGACAGTGTGGAGGCGCTGCTCACCATGAAGCTGGGCCTCGACTCCGTGCTGGTGGCGGCCAGGGTCGACCTGGCACCCGGCATGGACAGCGAACGGGTGGAGGAGGTCGCCGTGCGCATCAAGCGGTCGATCGCCCGCACCGTCCCCGCCGCGGACCAGATCTTCCTCGATGTGACCGACCGCCCCGCCGGGGAGGAGGCACGGCAGAGCCCCGCCGCGACGGGGGAGCGCGGCGGGGCCTGACAGACGGGTGCCCGCTCCACGGCCGGTCCATGCCTCACGGCCGGGATCCGCCCGCAACGGACGCACCCGGAGCCCGGGCCCTGCCGCCGCCGGGGCTCAGTGCCCGTCGGGCGCCGCCTCCAGGACGAAGACCGGGATCTCCCGCGAGGTCTTCTCCTGGTACTCGGCGTACGGCGGGAACGCGGCGACGGCCCGCTCCCACCACTCGGCCTTCTCCGCTCCGGTGACCTCACGGGCCGTCATGTCCCGCTTGACGGGCCCGTCCTGGAGTTCGACCCGGGGGTCGGCCAGCAGGTTGAAGTACCAGAACGGGTGCTTGGGCGCGCCGCCCTGCGAGGCCACCACGGCATAACGCCCCGAGTGCTCCACCCGCATCAGCGGGGTCTTGCGGAGCCGGCCGCTGCGTGCGCCGCGCGTGGTCAGCAGGATGACGGGCAGCCCCGTCTCCCTCAGCGTGGTCCCCTCGGTGCCCCCGGAGCTCTCGTACAGCTCCACCTGTTCGCGTACCCACTGGGTGGGGCTGGGCTCGTACTCGCCTTCAAGAGGCATGTGGTCGGTCCTCTCCTCGCTCGGTCGGTCTCCGGTCACGCGCTGCGGTACAACACCGTTGCCCGGACGTTTCATCCCTACCGCGTTCCCCTCCGGTCACGCCTGGGACGGTCATCTTCCGCGGGCGCCGCCACTCATGGCGAGATCCGGCAGCAGAGTGCGGCCACCGGCGCCCGTATCGCGCCACGTCCGTGTCCGGACGGGTCCGTCCACCGTGTCCGCCGAGCGCCGTACCCAGGGGGGTGCTTCCGGACGGCAGCGACGTCCGCACCGCAGGCGGCCCCCCGGGCTGGCCGGATCCCTGCCGAGCAGCGCGCCGTCGCAGACGGGCAGCGGCTGCCGGCTCGCGGCGGCGGGGAAGGCGGCGAGGACGAACGTGCCCCGGTGCGGGGCCCCGGCGGCTTGCGCGGCGCAGGCACCGGCCCGCAAGGAGGTACGGGCGGCGAGCGGGACCATGCACGTCCCCACGGCGCCGACGGGTACCGCGATGCCGAGGCCCGCGACGAGTCCGGCCACGGACACGGCCGTCAGGACCGGGGCGTACCGGGCCTTCGCGGACGGCCGGGCCGCTGCCGGCGCCCCGTCCCGGAGGCGGCGGACGGCGGCAGCGGCGGTACGACGGCCGAGGACACGGCCGGATCGTGCATGCCCGGCCCGGCGAGGACAATCGAATTGCGAAGCCGGATCACGAAACGAACCACGGAACGAACCACGGAACGGAAGAGGTGCTTCCCGGCCAGATCCGGTGGATCGTCGAAGTGGCCGAACTTCGCGTCGCACCATAGATGCCTCAGGCATCTAATGAAGATCGGCACGACGCACACTTCGTCTGCTCGTCCGCTCGTCTGCGAGGTCTTCCATGCCGGACCCGACCGTCGAAACCCCCCACCCCGTGGCCTTCCCGCAGGACCGCTCCTGCCCGTACCACCCGCCTACCGGCTACGATCCCCTGCGCGAGTCCCGGCCGCTCGCCCGCATCACCCTCTACGACGGCCGCCCGGCCTGGGTCGTCACCGGGCACGCCCTCGCCCGCGAACTGCTCGCCGACCCGCGCCTGTCCAGTGACCGCACCCGTCTCGGGTTCCCGGTGACCACCGCCCGTCTCGCGGCGGTGCGCGACCGCAAGACCGCGCTCCTCGGGGTCGACGACCCCGATCACCGCACGCAGCGGCGCATGCTGATCCCCAGCTTCACCCTCAAACGCGCCACCGCCCTGCGGCCCCGTATCCAGGGGATCGTCGACGGCCTGATCGACCGGATGACCGCCCTGGGGCCGCCCGCCGAACTGGTCCGGGACTTCGCCCTCCCCGTGCCCTCCATGGTGATCTGCGAACTGCTCGGCGTTCCCTACGCCGACCACGAGTTCTTCGAGGAGCAGTCCCGCCGGCTGCTGCGCGGCCCGGACGTCGCCGACGTGCTGGACGCGCGCGGCCGGCTGGAGACGTACCTGGGCGACCTGGTCGACCGCAAGCAGAAGGAACCGGGCGACGGAGTCCTGGACGACCTGGTCCAGGAACGGCTGCGCGAGGGCGAACTGGACCGTGCGGAGGTCGTCGCCCTCGCGATCATCCTGCTCGTCGCCGGCCACGAGACCACCGCCAACATGATCTCGCTGGGCACGTACACCCTCCTGCAGCACCCCGAGCGGCTGGCCGAACTGCGCGCCGACCCCGCGCTGCTGCCCGTCGCGGTCGAGGAACTGATGCGGATGCTGTCCATCGCGGACGGACTGCTGCGCCAGGCCGACCAGGACATCGAGGTGGCGGGCACCACCATCCGGGCCGGGGACGGCGTGGTCTTCTCCACCTCCGTCATCAACCGCGACCAGAGCCTCTACGACACCCCGGACGTGCTCGACTTCCACCGGCCCACCCGCCACCACGTCGCCTTCGGCTTCGGCATCCACCAGTGCCTCGGCCAGAACCTCGCCCGCACCGAGATGGAGATCGCCCTGGGCTCCCTCTTCGCCCGGCTGCCCGGCCTCCGGTTGGCCGCACCGCCGCAGGAGATCCCCTTCAAACCCGGCGACACGCTCCAAGGAATGCTGGAACTCCCCGTGACCTGGTAAGAGGCTGCTCCCATGCGCATCGACATCGACAAGGACCGCTGTATCGGCGCCGGCCAGTGCGCCCTGGCCGCCCCGGGTGTCTTCACCCAGGACGACGACGGCTTCAGCAGCCTGATCCCCGGCCGGGAGGACGGCGGCGGCGACCCCATGGTCCGCGAGGCCGCGCGGGCCTGCCCCGTCGGGGCGATCACGGTGACGGAGAAGGACGCCGCGGCCGGGACGGCGGGGTGAAGGGAACGCCGGGAGCGGCGCCGGCGGCGGCGACGAGGGACTGAGGGCGACCACGGGCCGGCCCGGTCGGCGCAGCGGCGGTGAAGTTGCCGCGGGCGACCGAACCGACCGGGCAGGCCGCGGGAGACCGTTCTTCCACGTCGTCGTCCGCGGCGTCGGCAGGGCTTCCGGAGGCGGCACCCTGGTCGCCGCCGCCGGGGGACCGCGGCTGAGAGGTGGGCGTGATCGCCACGCCGGTCGCGACGGGCGGCTTCTTCGACATCGAGGACATCCGGGCGCGCGCCGGCGCACACCCTCAGGACGGCACGCGCTCGGAGTCCGTCGGGGAGCGGCGCTCGGCCTCCTCGGCCCGGCCCGCCACCGGCCCGACCTCCCGTCCCGCGCCTGAGGCAGCCACGCGTCCGGCATCCGGTACGGCCGGCCGTCGTGATCCGAAGCGGCCTACGCTCTGCCCGGCAACCACCCCGAAGACAGGAGCAGCAACGATGCAGTATGTGAAGCTCGGTTCGACGGGCCTGGACGTGTCGCGGATCTGTCTGGGCTGCATGACCTACGGCGAACCCGAGCGCGGCGCGCACGAGTGGACCCTCGACGAAGAGGCGTCCCGGCCGCTCGTCCGGCAGGCGCTGGAGGCCGGGATCACCTTCTTCGACACGGCCAACGTCTACTCCGACGGCACCAGCGAGGAGATCGTCGGCCGCGCCCTGCGGGACTTCGCCCGCCGCGACGACATCGTGCTCGCCACGAAGGTGCACGGCCGGATGCGGCCGGGTCCCAACGGCGCCGGACTGTCCCGCAAGGCCATCATGACCGAGATCGACCACAGCCTGCGCCGCCTGGGCACCGACTACGTCGACCTCTACCAGATCCACCGCTGGGACCCGTACACGCCGATCGAGGAGACGATGGAGGCGCTGCACGACGTCGTCAAGGCCGGCAAGGCACGTTACATCGGGGCGAGTTCGATGTACGCCTGGCAGTTCTCCAAGGCGCAGTACACCGCCCGGGCGCACGGGTGGACCCGCTTCGTCTCCATGCAGAACCACTACAACCTCCTCTACCGCGAGGAGGAGCGCGAGATGCTGCCGCTCTGCGCGGACCAGGGCGTGGGCGTCCTGCCCTGGAGCCCGCTCGCCCGCGGCCGTCTCACCCGCGACTGGGGTACCGAGACCGGGCGCAGTGCCACCGACAACTTCGGCAGCACCCTCTACCCGGAGGGCGACCGCGCCATCGTCGAGGCCGTCACCCGCATCGCCGGCGAGCGCGGCGTCCCGCGCGCCCAGGTGGCCCTCGCCTGGCTGCTCCACCAGGACACGGTGACGGCACCGATCGTCGGCGCCTCCCGGCCCGGGCACCTCGACGACGCGGTCGCCGCCGTCGAACTCGAACTGAGCGACAAGGAGATCGAGGAGCTGGCCCGCCCCTACACGCCGCACGAGGTCAGCGGCCACTGACCACCGGCGCCGTCAGGGCGTGCGCGGGGGCCCGGGGTGCGGCTGCCCGCCGTGGCCCGGGCCGGTGTGCGGCGGCGGTGGCGGTGGCAGCGTCGTGAGGTCCGGCGCCGCCTCCGGCCACACCAGCAGCACCGGGCACGGAGCGTGGTCCACGGCGAACCGCACGGCGGGCCCCAGGCTGCGCGGCCCGAGCCGGTCGCGGTCGCCGTCGCGGGCCAGCACCAGCAGGTCGGCGTCCTCGGCGGCGGCCACCACCTCGCGTTCGGCCCGCCCCGCCCGCTCCAGCCGGGCGCACGGCCGCCCGAGCCGGGCCGCCGCCGCCTCCAGCAGCTCGGCGGCCGAGGTGCCGCCGAGGTCGGTCAGCCGGGCGCCCGGATCCCGCTCGCGGTGTCCCCGGCCGAGCAGCCCGGCGAACGCCCCGTGCGCCACGGCCGGCACCTCGGCGCCGCTGACGTGCAGCAGCACCACCTCGGAGGTGTCCGGCGCGTGGGCGCGCACGGCGTCCACGCAGGCGGGCCAGGTGCCCTCGACGAGCCAGGCGATCACACGCATACGACGACCTCCGTCAGTCGTTCGGGCATCTCACAGGACCTGCAGCGACCCCCACAGTGCCACCACCGCGGGCACCAGCGCGGCCGGCACGGCCAGCAGACCCAGGCGGGTGAACTCCTTGAGGTCCACGCCGTGTTCGTGCTGGTGCACGATCCGCCGCCACAGCAGGGTCGCCAGCGATCCTGCGTACGTCAGGTTGGGGCCGATGTTGACCCCGAGGAGCACCGCGAGGACCGCGCCCGGCCCGGCGGGGGCGGTCAGCGGCAGCAGGACCAGGACCGCCGGGAGGTTGTTGATCAGGTTCGCCAGGACGGCGGCGAGCGCGGCGACACCGAGCAGCGCGGGCAGTGCGGTGCCGCCGGGCAGCAGGTGCCCGAGCGCGTCGGCGAGCCCGTTGTCGACCACCGCCCGGACCACGATCCCGAGCGCCAGGACGAACGCCAGGAAGGCCGGCGCCGCCGCCCGCACCACGGTCAGCGGGGTGGCCCGGCGCCGCACCAGCGCACGCCCGGCCAGCACCAGCGCCCCCGCGAGCGCCGCCCACGCCGGTTCGACGCCGAACGTGGACGTCACGACGAACCCCGCCAGCGTGCAGCCCACGGTGACCAGCGCGAACACGGGGAAATCGGGAGCCTCGCCGGTGTCCGGCGCGGGCGCCGACGCCGCCAGGTCGCGTGCGAAGAAGCGGCGGAAGACCACGTACTCGGCGGTGATGGCCACCAGCCACGGCAGCGCCATCAGCGCGGCGAACCGGGTGAAGCTCAGGCCGCTCGCCGCGAAAGCCAGCAGGTTGGTGAGGTTGGAGACCGGCAGGAGCAGCGACGCCGTGTTGGACAGGTGGGTGCAGGCGTACACGTGCGGTTTGGGCCGTACGCCCGTCCGGGCCGCGGTGGCGAACACGACCGGGGTGAGCAGCACGATCGTGGCGTCCAGGCTGAGCACGGCCGTGATCGCCGACGCCAGCGCGAACACCGCCGTCAGCAGCCGCACCGGCCGGCCCCCCGCCCGGCGGGCCATCCACGCCCCGCACGCCTGGAACAGCCCCTCCACGTCGCAGAAGTGGGCGAGGACCAGCACCGCGGCCAGGAATCCGACCACCGGTCCCAGTTGCTGCGCCTCGGCGCGCGCGTGGCCGAGCGAGATCGCCCCGGTGGCGACGGCGACGCAGGCGGCGGGAACGGCCAGGGCCGCCTCGGGCCAGCCGAAGGGCCGGACGACGGCCCAGGCGAGGACGGCGACGAGCAGGACGACGGAGAGTGTCTCTGCGAACGGGGTGTTCAGGGCTCGGTCCTCCGGGCGCGGTCGACGGTGCCCGCACATCAAAGCAAACGCCCGTCGGGGTTCCGCCCGCACGTGCGGGGACACGGATGCGCCGGTCCCGGCGCCGCCTCAGGGGGCGGTGCCGGGGCTGAGGACCGTGAGGAAGACCGAGGAGGAGTTCCCGCCGACGGGGACCTGGCCGGCCGTCCACCTCACCGTGAGGTGATCACGCTCGTCGGGCGGGGTGACGAGCAGCGTCGCCGGCCTCGCGGTCCTCGCCTCGCTCACCTCGGGGTTGGAGAAGGTCAGGCCCGCCCAGGCGCTGTGGCCGGGGCGCAGCGTCACGGTGGCGGGTGTACCCGACTCGCGCTTCGGGTCCGGGCCCAGCTGCCTGCCGGAGGCGTCCACGAAGGCGGCGCCCGGATAGCCGCGGACCGTGCAGGTGCGGCCGGAGGTGTTGGTGAGGACGAGGGGGAAGTTCTCCTGTCCGGCTCCGGGGTCGTTGCGGCCCACCGTCGCCCTCAGCTCCGAGGTGTGGCAGCGGGTGCTCCGCGCCGCCATGCTGGTCCCGTTCCCGTTCCCGTTCCCGTTCCCGTTGCCTGCGCTTGTGCTGGTGCCCTTGCTCGTGCCCGGGGCGGCGGGGGAGGAGCCCGGCCGGGTGGCGGTGCCGCCCGGGGCGGTGGTGGCGGAGCCGGGCGCGTCGCTCGTGGCGGGCGCGGCACCGCTCGTGCTGCCGCCGGTCGCGGGCGCCGCGGTGCCCGGCACCTTCTGCGGGCCGGCCGACGTGCCGTCGGCGCTGCCGCAGGCGGTCAGCAGACCCAGTACGGCCACCGAACTCGCGAGCAGCGCCCTGCGGCGGGGGGAAGAGGACGTGTGCGCCATGTTCCACGCTCCTGGTGGTTCGTCGCACGCGCCTTGGGCGTGCGTCCGGCGCCTCGTGCGCCGACAAGAGGTCCGATGCGCGGACCGGCCGGAAAGTTCGCGGTTCTCGGGAAATCCTCCCGAAGTGTTCTTCCCGGTCCCGGCCCGCGGGACGTTCACCCGTACGGGGTCAGGTGACCCGCAGCGAGCGGAGTATGCCGTCGGTCGCGTCGGCGCCGTCGCGCTGGCGGATCTGCACGTACACCTGGGGCCCCGGGGCGGCACCCGCGGGGACCAGCGCGGCCTCCGTGAGGCGGCCTTCGCCGGGGCACCGGGTCCAGGCGCGCACCCGGCCCCGCCACCGGTCGCCCGTGTAGGCGCGGCTCCCGTCGTAGTGGCAGCCGGGATGGTCGACGGCGTTCACCCGGGCGGTGACGTCACCGTGCTCGCTGAGTCCGGCGAACACACCGCGCACCCCGGCTCCCAGGTCCTGCCACCGCCCCAGGTCGTCGGCGACCGCCAGCCCCGGCTCGTGCCCGGCGGGCAGCCCCAGCGTCCGCGGGTCCCAGCCGGAGTCCCGCAGCTGCCGCCCCCAGCCGTCGGGCACCCGCAGCTCGATCCGGCCGGTGGCGTCCGCCACCCGCACGCCGGGCGGCGCCGACGGCCGCAGCGTCAGCGCCAGGGCGACGCCCGCGCCCGCGACGGCCGCGACGGCGGCCGTCAGCGCCACGGTCCCGCGCCGCCCGAGCCGCCCACGCCGCACGCGCGGCCGGGCGTCCGGCGGGCCCGCCCCGCCTGCTGCGCCTGCCGCGTCAGACCCGTCCGACCCGTCCGACCCGTCCGTGTCCGTAGTGGCCGCCCGCTCCAGTTCCCGGGCGAACGCCTCGGCGGTGGGCCAGCGCCGCTCGCGGTCCGGTTCCAGGGCCCGCAGGAGCGTGCGCGCCACGCCGGGGTCCAGGCCCGGACGCAGCCGACGCGGCGGCACGATCCGGCCCGGCGCGCCCGGGACCGTGCCCGTGGCCAGCTGGTAGCCGACCGCGCCCAGGCTGTAGACGTCGGCCCGCGCGTCGATGCCCGCGCCCGGCTCGGCCTGCTCGGGCGGCCGGTACCCGGCCGACCCGGCGGCCAGGGTCAGCCCCGAGGCCTCGGCCAGGCTCTTGGCGAGCCCCAGGTCGGCCAGGAGCACCCGCCGGGTGCCGTCCGGCGCGGTGCGCAGCAGGACGTTGCTCGGTTTGATGTCCCGGTGCACGATGCCCGCCTCGTGCAGCGCCTGCGCGCTCCGGGCGGCCAGCGCGGTCAGCCGCAGCGCCTCGGCCACCGGGAGCGGACCGTCGTCCAGCAGGTCGGCCAGGGTGCCGGCGTCGGCGTACTCCATGACGAAGTACGGTCTGCCGTCGGGCAGTTCACCGATGTCGTGGACCTGCACCACGCGGGGCGAGGCGGCCTTGCGCAGCAGCCGCGCCTCGGACAGGAACCGTTCCCGCACGTCCAGGCGGTGCGACCAGTTCTCGGCGAGGACCTTGACGGCCACCGGAGCGTCCAGTTCGTCGTCGTGGGCCAGCCACACCGTGCCGAAGGCGCCGGTCCCCAGGCGCCGTTCGAGCCGGTAGCGGCCGATCCGTCCGACGGAGTGCATGGCACTATCATGCCTGCTGCGAGATCGACTCCAAGGAGGCCCGTCGTGACCGACGACGCGGAGCCGACCGAAGAGCTGGCCCGGCGGGCCGCGGCCGGCGACGGCGGCGCGCTGGAGGCGCTGCTGAGGGAGATCCGTCCCGAGGTGGTGCGGCGCTGCGGGCGGTTCCTGCCCTGCCGCGAGGACGCGGAGGAGGCCGCGCAGGACGTGCTGCTCCAGCTCGCCCGGCGGATCACCACCTTCGAGGGCCGCAGCCGGTTCAGCACGTGGCTCTGCACGGTGGTCGCCAACTGCTGCCGGCAGAAGTACCGCGAACTCAAGCGCCGTGCCGCCGAGCAGCCCGCCGCCATCGAACCGGCCCAGCACGTCGACCCGCGCACCACCAGCGTCATCGCGGGCTCCCGCGTGGACCTGCTGGAGGCGCTGGAGCGGCTGGAGCGCGAGCACCCGCACCTGGTGGCGCCCCTGGTGTACCGGGACATCTGCCGGCTGGAGTACGCCGAGGCCGCCGAGCGGGCCGGGATCCCGCTCGGCACGCTGAAGTCGCGGCTGCACGCGGCGCGCCGCCACGTCAGGCCCTGGCTGACGGACGCGTCCTGACACCGGACCCGACGGACGCGCCCTGAATTCTGAAACCGGCGGACGCGCCCGAACCGGACGCGCCCCGAACCTGAAACCGGCGGACACGCCCGAACCTCGGCCTGCCGGACGCGTCCTGAACGCGAACCGGAGGGCCGCCGGGCTCGCCCGGCGCTGCGCCCTTCCGGTTCACTCGTCGTCGGCCAGGCCCAGCTCCGCCCAGATGGTCTTGCCCTCGGTGGTGTGCCTGCTGCCCCACCGCTGGGTGAGCTGTGCGACCAGCAGCAGTCCGCGCCCGCCCTCGTCCCAGGTCTTGGCCCGGCGCAGGTGCGGCGCGGTGCTGCTGGTGTCGGAGACCTCGCAGATCAGGTGGGTGTCGTCGTGGATGAGGCGCAGCCTGATCGGCGGGGTGCCGTACCGGATGGCGTTGGTGACCAGCTCGCTCACCACCAGCTCCGCCGTGAACGAGACCAGACTCAGCCCCCAGGTCTCCAGCTGGTCGACGACCTGCTTGCGCACCGGCGCCACCAGCGACGGGTCGGCCGGGACGTCCCAGGTGGCCACCTGGGACGGGGGCAGGCCCCGGGTGCGGGCGAGCAGCAGGGCGACGTCGTCGGCCGGGCTGCCCGCGGGCAGCAGCGCGTGCAGCACCCGGTCGCACGCCTCCTCCAGGCAGTCGCCGGGCTCGGCCAGCGTCTCTCGCAGCAGCCGCTGCGCGGCTTCGACGTCCCGCTCACGGCTGTCGACCAGCCCGTCGGTGTAGAACGCGAGGACGCTGCCCTCGTCCAGATCCAGCTCGGCCGACTCGAACGGCAGCCCGCCCAGGCCGAGCGGAGGGCCGGGCGGCAGCTCGACCCGGTGGGGCCGGCCGCCGGGCGGGACCAGGACCGGGGCGGGGTGTCCCGCACGGGCCAGCGTGCAGCGCCGCGAGACCGGGTCGTACACCGCGTACAGGCAGGTCGCGCCGACCTCGCCGGGGCGTCCCCCGTCCTCGTCGCCGGCCTCGGCGGACATCCGGGCGACCACGTCGTCGAGGTGGGTGAGCAGTTCGTCGGGGGCGAGGTCGATGTCGGCGAGGGTGCGTACGGCGGTGCGCAGCCGGCCCATGGTGGCCGACGCCTCCACCCCGTGGCCGATGACGTCCCCGACGACCAGGGCGACCCGCATCCCGGACAGGGGGATCACGTCGAACCAGTCGCCGCCCACCCCGGCCCGTGCCGCCGGGAGGTAGCGGGAGGCCGCCGCGACGGCGGCCGTGCGTGCCAGGGTGCGCGGCAGGAGGCTGCGCTGGAGGGCGAGGGCCGTCTCGCGCTCGCGGGAGTAGCGGCGGGCGTTGTCGATGCAGACGGCGGCGCGGGCGGTGACCTCCTCGGCCAGCAGCACGTCGTCGGGCAGGAACCGGGCGGGCTGGGCGAAGCGCGTGAAGACGGCGACGCCGAGCGTCATGCCCCGGGCCCGGATCGGCACCGACATCGTGGAGTGGACGCCGAGCGGGCCGACGCGCCGGCTGCGCACCGGGTTCCAGGCCAGCCACTTCTCCAGGTCGCCCGAGCCCTCGGACACCACGATCGCGTGCCCCGACAGCAGGGAGGCGCCCTGCGGCGAGACCGCCGGGTAGATCTCGCTGTGCCCGACGGCGGTCACCGCCTCGGGATCTCCCGGGGTGACGGAGCGGTGGGCGACGCGTCGCAGCGCGGCCGGCACGCTCAGCGGGCCGATGGGCAGTTCACCGCCGTGCGCGGGCGGGTCCACCAGGTCGACGCTGACGAAGTCGGCGAGGGCGGGGACGCAGACGTCGGCGAGTTCCTGTGCGGTCCGGCTGACGTCCAGCGTGGTGCCGATGCGCACGCTGGCCTCGTTCACCAGTTGCAGCCGCTCGCGCGCCCGGTGTTGCTCGGTGAAGTCGTGGGCGGCGACACAGACCCCGCGCACCCGGCCGGCGGGGTCGGTGATCGGGGACATCCGGGCCATCCAGGCGTTCATCCGCCCGTCGCCGCCGATCGGCACGTACGTCCGCACGTCGTGTCCCCGGCCGGTGTCGAGGACGCGGAGCATGTGCCGCTCGATGTCCGCGCTCTGCGGCCCGCCGCCGATCTCGGGCAGGCGCAGGCCGCGCAGCCGCTTCCCGGAGACGCCGAGCACCTCGGCCATGGCGTCGTTGACGGCCCGCAGTCGCAGCCGGTCGTCGTAGATCGCGACGGCACAGGGGGACTGGACGAGTCCGGCCCGGGACAGCACGTCGTCCGGGGCGTCGCGGTCGCGGCCCTCCAGCGGGGTGACCACCAGCCAGTCCCCGCCGTCCCGCGCGTGCCGGTGGTGTGCGAGCACCCAGACGGACACGGCGTGGCCGTCACGGTGACGCAGGGTGAGAGTGCCGTTCCAGCGGTGTCCCTCGGGCAGGGAGACCGGCGTGCCGTCCGCGAGCAGGTGCGCGGCAGGCCTGGCCAGCACCTCCTCCGGCGCCCAGCCGAGCAGCCGGCGCGCGCCCTCGTTCCATTCGACGAGGACGCCGTGCTCGTCGACGACGGCCCGCGCCGTGGCGGCCTCGTCGAACGGATAGACCGGGCTCATCCTCGTCACTCCAACGCGCACACTCACAGTGATCAGGTGTGTCACTCCCGTTCCAGCGTAGTGCGTACCGGCCCCGAGCGGTCGGCCGCCCCCGGGGAGGGCCCGGGACAGGGGGCCCCGAAAGGGCCTGGGACAAGCCCCCGGGAGGGGCCTGGGAAAGGGGACCCGGGAAGGATCTAGTGCCGCGGCAGGCAACGTTCGCCCGTCAAGGAGCGGCGTCCGGTGCGTGCTCTCGGTGTGCCGGCCGGAAGTCCTCGTACTGGACGTACTCGGGCTTTCGGCCGGTGCGGCGAGAG
>NZ_JBHJUW010000043.1:0-62414 GCF_042268205.1 Streptomyces sp. NPDC056160 | reverse complement strand
GTCCGCGGTCGCGGCCGGCCGGCGCGTGTCGCCGGACGGCCCGGCCGTTCCGGGCGCCTGCGCCCGGGCGCCGGGGCCGGGGGCGGGCGTCGAGCGGTGCCGCCGGGCGCCGAGGAACCGGTAGAGCACCGCCGGGACGACCAGGCCCACGATCCAGGAGATGTCCGCGCCGCCCAGCGGGCCGACCAACGGTCCGGTGTAGAAGCTCGTGGTCAGGAACGGGAACTGGGCGGCGAGTCCGATGCCGTAGACGAGCAGGGCCTCCCAGCGCCAGCCGCCGTAGCGGCCGTTCGGGTCGGACAGGGCGGGCAGGTCGTAGCGCTCCTTGGAGATGAGGTAGTAGTCGACCAGGTTGACGGCCGACCACGGGGTGAAGAACGTCAGCAGGAAGAGCAGGAAGTCGGCGAAGGAGTCCAGGAAGGAGTTCCGCCCGGCCAGCGCGACGGCCGTGCCCGCGACCATGATGGCGGCGATGTAGGCCGTGCGGCCGCCCCGCGTCAGGACCCGCTGACCGCGGAAACCGCTCACGCTGGTCACGATCGACATGAACCCGCCGTAGGTGTTGAGCACGTTGACGGTCAGTTTGCCGAGCGCGATGACGAAGTAGAGGAAGGACGCGATCAGGCCCGCGCCGCCCAGGCCCACGACATAGCCGACCTGGTCGTCGAGGAAGGCCGTGCCCGCCGTCGCCGCCACGAGGACGCCGAAGGCCATGGACCACTGGGCGCCCAGCACGGTGCCGGCGAGCGTCCAGCCGAAGGTCGCGCGGGGCGAGGTCGTCCGGGGCAGGTAGCGCGAGTAGTCCGCCACGTACGGGCCGAAGGCCAGCTGCCAGGACGCCGACAGGGACATGGCCAGCAGGAACATCGGCAGCGCGAAGTGGTGCTGGTGGGCGACGTGTCCGAGGTCGATCCGGCTCAGGAGCCGGCCGCCCAGGTAGAGGAAGCTGAGCGCGCACACCACGCTGGCCACCCGGCCCAGCGCGTGGATGACGCGGTAGCCGACGGTCGCCATCACCGCGGTGACCAGCGCGAAAATGATGATGCCGGGGACCGGGCCGAGATGGGTCAGCTTGCCGACGGCCTGCCCGGCGAGCACCGATCCGCTGGCGAAGAAGCCGACGTACATCACCACGACCAGGGCCAGGGGCACGACCGCTCCACGCACCCCGAACTGGGCCCGCGAGGAGATCATCTGCGGCAGCCCGAGCCGGGGCCCCTGCGCCGAGTGCAGGGCCATGACGGCGCCGCCCAGCAGATTGCCGGCCAATAGGCCGACCAGCGACCAGACCACGTCGCCGCCGAGGACCACGGCGAGGCCGCCGGTGACCACCGTGGTGATCTGGAGGTTGGCCCCCAGCCAGAGTGTGAACTGCGAGAACGCCGTGCCGTGGCGCTCCTCGTCGGGGACGACGTCGATGGAACGTCGTTCCACAAATGCCTGGGCCATATGGTGCTCCGTCCTGGTAGGCGCCGGACGATGTCGCTTGGCCGGGCGAGCGCTCGGACCGACTGCATATGGCTATGCAGACTATGGGGCGATGAATGGATTGCCAATAGCCTGTCCGCAGATCGGTCCTGGGCGACCGTCCCGGGCGACTCCGAGCCGCCCCGGTCGGACCTGCTCGCCCCTCGCCGCCTCCTCGGCCTCCGGGGACGGGGGCGCGGGCGCCGGCTCCGGGGCGGGCCCGCCGGAGGGTCCGGGGGCAGAGGAAGGCCCGGAAGAGGGCTGGGGCTCGGAGGCGGACTGGGGCTCGGAGGCGGGCGAGGAGCCTGGCGCGGTGATGCGGGCGACCGCGTCCGCCGTCAGCGCCCGCTCGTGCGGCCGGGTGTCCAGCGCGCGGTGCAGGGAGAGCCCTTCGATGAGCGCGTCGAGCTGGCGGACCGTCGCGGGGTCGAAGTGCCGTCCCAGCACCCGCCGGCTCGCCTCCATCCAGGCCCGGTCAGTTCCCGGTAGGCGGGCTGCCGGGCGGCCAGGGTGTACAGCTCATGGGTGAGCACCACGTCCCGTCGGTCACCCTCCGAGATCCGGTGCACGAGATCGGTGACCGCCGCCCTTGCCTCCTGAGGCGTGGTGGCGGTGCCGAGGAACTCCTCGAAGAGGGCGACGACACCGGCGGCGAAGGCGGTGAAGGCCTCGCGCAGCAGTTCGTCCATGTTCCGGAAGTGGTACGTCATCGACCCGAGGGGGACGCCCGCGCGGGCCGCGACCTTGCGGTGCGAGGTGCCCGCCACCCCCTCCTCGGCGATGAGGTCCAGCGCCGCCGCGATGATCCGCTCGCGGCGGCGGGGGTCGGCATGTCCGGTCGCCACCGGGCCCCCTAGAGGGCGCGGGTCACCCGGGCGGGGTTGCCCACGGCGACCACGTCGGCCGGAATGTCCTTGGTGACCACGGCGCCGGCCCCGACGACGCTGTTGTCGCCGATGCTCACTCCGGGCAGCACGATCACGCCGCCGCCGCCTGGCGGGCCAGGTCCGGGTCGTCGGCGATGTAGAGGTCACCGGCGAGCATCCGCTCGCGGTTCGTACGGGGATCGCCGGCGAAGTAGTCCATGCGTACGATCGTACGCATGGGAGTGTACGTTCGTACGCACGTCGGCGGACGGGCCCGGCGTCACTCCCCGGGGCAGCGATGCCCGGGACCGGGGCCGGAGCCCGGGTCAGGCGCCGCCGCAGGAGGCGCGGACCTTCAGTTCCGGCAACAGTTCGACCCGGTGGACCGGCAGGGCCGCTCCGTGCCGCAGCCGGCGCAGCAGCAGGTCGACGGCCGCGGCGCCGACGGCCTTCTTGGGCGGGGCCACGGCGGTGAGCGGGGGCGCCCCCAGGGCCGCGAAGACGTCGTCGTAACTGATCAGCGCCAGATCCTCGGGCACGGACAGACCTCGCGCACGCAGCAGGGCCGGAAGCTGGATGGCGTCCTGGTCGTTGTGCACGAGCGCGGCCCGCACGCCCTTCTCGACGCCCTCGGCGAGCTTGCGGCTCACCTCCTCCGGGGCCGTGGCGGGGTCGTCGATGTCGATCACCGGCCGCGGCGTCAGCTCCAGCCACTCACAGGCCTCGGCGTAGCCGCTGCGCACCTTCATCGCGGTCCAGGTGTCGCGGCGGGCTGCGAGGGCGACCGTCTCGTGGCCCAGCTCGGCCAGGTGGCGCAGGGCGAGCAGGACTCCGTGGTGGTGGTCGGAGCTGACGGAGTCCAGCTCCGCGGCGGGGGTCCCGGCGGCGGCCCGGCGTTCCACCAGCACGGCCGGCACCGGCAGTTCGTTGAGCCAGCGCCGGTCCTGGGTGTTGTTCGTGGACATCCAGTTGGGAGTGAGCATGAGCCCCTCCGCGCCCGACCTGAGGAGCTGTTCGGCCTGGACGCGGTCCGAACCCGGGTCGTAGGAGGAGATGCCGAGCACCAGATGCGCTCCGGCGTCGGCGGCGGCGGCACGCGCTCCGGCGATCACTTCGTCGAAGTACTGGCTGACGGTGTGGCTCACGGTGGGCACGATCAGGCCCAGGGTGCGGGCGTCGGCCGGCACACCGGAACGCTCCTCGGGGACCGAGACCGAGCCGTGCGCGCGGCGCAGCAGGCCGGCTTCGGCGAGGGCGGCGACATCACGGCGCACCGTGACCGCAGGCAGGTCCAGGCGGTCCGCGAGGTCCGTCACCCGGACCGTGCCGAGCTTGCGGAGGATCTCGAGGATCCGCGTCCGGCGCTCGTCCGCCGCGATCGGCATGGCGGCCCCTTTCTCAGTGGTCCGACTCTCTTTCCAGGATATCATTCGATCTCATATTGATCTAGTGCTCATTATTGACCCGTAATTATCGTTCCGATCGCTTCCTGACCGATATTTGATCTAACGGTTCATCCGTATGGGCTCGGCCGCCGGTCTCCACGACTACCGGGTGCGCCGGCATCGTCCACGGCGGAGCCCGGCCGCGGCGCGTACGGCGGCCCCGGGCTGTGACCGGCGGCCGTCGGTCCCGACCCCGGCCGCGCCTCCGGCCGGGCCGCGCCGACGGTGACGGTGACGCCGTCCGAGTGGAACAGCGCCTCGCAGCCGCCGCCGGGCCGGTCGCAGCCGCCGGGCCGGTCGCCGCCGGACCGGTGGACGAGCAGCCGGTGCCCCTGCGGCACGGCCTCGGCCTCGATCGTCACGGCGATCGGCGCGGCGGTGTCCGTACCGGTCAGCCGCATCGCCGAGACGAACAGGCACTCCTCGCCGGTGACCGTGCCGGTCAGCACCGGGAGTGCCGCGGACGGCCCGAAGGCGGTTCCGGCGGGCACGTCCCGCGTCCGCGCGGTGTGGAAACCGTGCAGCGCGACGGCCTCGGACAGCAGCGCGGGCCCCTCGGTCCGCTCGGCGCGCACGTGCGCCCGCCCGTCCGTGCAGGTGGTGCGCACCGCCTGCCCGGCCACGGCCCATCCGGTGTGCCGTACCCCGGTTCCGGCGGCGGCTCCCCGGACCAGGTGGGCGTGGACCGCCAGGTCGCCCGAGACGAGCACCAGAGAGGTGACGGCGACGCCGGGCAGTTCGGCGCCCGCGATCCGGGGGCGGTGGGCAGAGGCGGCCCAGCCGTGGCCCGCGCCCAGGGGGTGGATCGGGCCGCGGTCGCCGGCCTCGCCGCCGACCAGCAGCGTGAAGTGGTTGTCGGGGGTCCCCTCGAAGACGGGGCCGGTGGCGGTGGAGTACGCGAGGCGGGCGTACAGCGGATCGTCCGGCAGCACCTCGTCGGCCGGCTGGTCGTCGCTGCCGTGGTTGTGCAGGCGCACCAGCCCGTCCGCCGCGGTGGACTGGACCAGCCAGCCCGGCGCGGGCAGCGCAAGGACGGTGTCGGCCCGCTCGGCCGGGGCGGGTTCCTCGGTGGCGGTCCACACCGGGTGGTCCGGCGGCAGCAGCAGCCCGAGGAAGCCCTTGCTCGCCCAGTACGGCGAGGCGGGACCCGAGTACGGCTGCACCAGCGGCGGGCAGGGGCCGTACCAGCCGAGCGTGAGGAGGCCGTCCCCGTCCACGGCGCCCCGGTCGAGGAAGTGGCGCAGGGCGCCGGAGGCGAGGCGCCGCGTGGCACCCGGCGTCAGCGGAGTCCGGTCCGTCAGGGCGCCGGCCCACAGCGCGGCGGCCGAGGCGAACCGGTAGATGAGCGAGCGGCCCTGGTGCAGCGGGGCGCCGTCGGCGCCGAAGGTGTGCGCGTACTGGCGCAGATGGGCGGCGAGCCGGGTGCCGTAGCGGTCGAGCAGGTCCGTGTCGCCCGACAGGTGGGCGTGCAGGACGGGGTAGAGGTGGAAGGCCCACCCGTTGTAGTGGTCGACGGCGCGCGGCCGGCCGTCGGTGTACCAGCCGTCGCCCAGGTACCACCGCTCGATCCTGTCCAGGCCCTGTTCCACGGCGCGTTCGGCGGCCTCGGTGTGGTGGCCCGCCTCGGCCAGGAATCCACCGACGGTGACCTGGAAGAGCCACCAGTTGTTGTCGACCGGGGCGTGGTGGAGGGCGCCTGCGAGCCAGTCGGCCGCGCGGGCGCGGGTCGGTGCCGTCAGGCGGTCCCACAGCCACGGGCGGGTCAGGCGCAGGGCGAGCGCGATCGAGGCCGCCTCCACCATGGCCTGCCCACGGTCGGCGACGGCCGGCCAGGCCACCGGATCGCGGCCGGTCAGTTCCCTGTCGGCCGTGGGGCAACGGGTGCCGGCGGCCAGTCCCTCGGCGTACCGGTCGAGCAGTCCCCGTGGGTCCCGGCCCCCGGCACCCGCGACGCGGAACGCCGCCAGCAGGAACGTGCGGGCGTACCCCTCCAGCGCGTCCGAACGCGGACCGGACCAGCTCGGGCGCGGGCCGGGCAGCGCGATCAGGGCGTGCCCCGGGCCGGCGTGCCGCAACGCGGCGCCGAGCAGCCGGTCCGCCGCCGTCTCCCAGTGGGCGCGGGTCCAGCCGGTGTACGGGCTGAGCGTGCGGTCCTCGGGCGGGAAGGGCGGAAGGGACATGTCGACGGCTCCTGACTCGGGATGCCGAATCTAGGAGGCCGTCCGATCGATCGTCAACGCCATTGATCGAATGATCCGCCGCCGCGGTGCCGGTGTCATGAAATACGCAGCTTGTTCCCATCCGTACCCCTCAACTACCTGATCAGGTTCGATCGTTCGATCGGAAGGTATTGACTTCGATCGGATGTGTTCCCAAGATGTGCCTACCCGGGCCCGACGGCCACGGAGTCCGGCAGGCCTCGTCGCCGCCGGTTCCCACCGGGCACCTTCCACCCGTCACGTCCCCAGGAGCCGAGCCATGTCCGCTGCCCCCGCCCGCAGTCGCAGAGCCCTCCGCGCCGCCGCCGCGCTCACCGCCGCCGCCCTGTCCGCGACCCTCCTCGCCGCCTGCGGCGGCGGTGGCGACGACGGGCCCTCGGCCGGTGCGGGCAAGCCCGTGGACATCACGTTCTGGGGCTGGGCCAAGGGGACCAAGCAGGTGGTGGACGCCTTCAACGCCTCCCACAAGGACGTCCACGTCAGCTACGAGGAGATCCCCTCCGGCTCGGCCGGCGGCTACGCCAAGCTGTCCAACGCGGTGAAGGCCGGCAACGCCCCCGACGTCTTCAACGTCGAGTACCCGCAGCTTCCCGACTTCGTCAGCCAGGGCGCCGTACAGGACATCAGCCAGTACGTCGACTCCGGCCTGAAGAACAAGTACCTGCCGCAGGCGGTGCAGTTGACCACGCTCGGCGGCGCCACGTACGCCCTGCCGCTGGACGCCGCCCCGCAGGCCTTCTACTACCGCAAGGACCTGTTCGCCAAGGCCGGCGTCAAGGCGCCCACGACCTGGGACGAGTTCCGCTCGGCCGCCGAGAAGCTGAAGAAGGCCGAGCCGGGCAGCCGCATCGCCACCTTCTTCCCCGACGACCCGACCACGTTCGAGGCGATGGCGTGGCAGGCCGGCGCCCCCTGGTTCGGCACGGCCGGCGACACCTGGCAGGTGAGTCTGGAGGGGGCCGGGACCCAGAAGGTCGCCGCCTACTGGCAGAAGATGATCGACGACGATCTGGTCCGGGTGGAACCCTCGTTCAGCCAGCAGTGGACGGCCTCCTTGCAGAAGGGGCAGACCGCCGGCTACCTGGGCGCCTCGTGGGGCGGCGGCGTGCTGAAGGCCACCCTCCCCAAGGACCAGGCCGGCAAGTGGGCCGTCGCCCCGCTGCCCTCCTGGAACGGCACCCCGGCCAGCGGCATGCTCGGCGGCAGCACGTTCGCCGTCTCCAAGGACAGCAAGAAGGCCAAGGCCGCCGTGGAGTTCGCCACCTGGGCCACCACGACCGCCCAGGGCATCCAGGCCCGGATCTCCTCCGGCGACTCCTCGGCCTACCCGGCCGACCCCGAGCTGGTCCCGGTCGCCGCGAAGGCCTTCTCCACCGAGTTCTACGGCGGCCAGGACATCTACGCCGTCTACCGGAGCGGCGCGCGCTCCATCGGGCAGAAGTGGACCTGGGGACCGGCGATGGGCGTCACCAACAACTCCCTCAAGGACTCCTTCGGCAAGCTCGCCTCCGGCTCCGGCAGCATCGCCCAGGCACTCGCCACCGCGCAGAAGGACACCGTCGGCGAGATGAAGACCCGCGGCCTGAAGGTCTCCGCGCGATGACACCGACCGCCCCCACGGCAGCCCGCGCGCATCCCGCCGCGCCCTCCCGTACCGCTGCCGTCCGGCGGCGGCGGTACGGGGCGCCCGCCCTCCTGCTCGCACCGTTCTTCCTGCTCTTCACCGCCGCCACCCTGGTCCCGATCGGCTACGCCGTCTACCTGAGCCTGTACGCGGAGCACCGTTCCGGCCTCGGCTTCGGCGGCAGCGAGACCGTCTTCACCGGCCTCGGCAACTACACCCGGGCCCTGGGCGACAGCGCCTTCCGCGGCGGTTTCCTCAACCTCCTCCAGTACTGCCTGCTGTACATCCCGCTGATGATGGCGCTGGCCCTCGTCCTCGCCCTGCTGCTGGACTCCGCGCTGGTCCGGGCGCGCCGCTTCTTCCAGCTGGCGCTGTTCCTGCCGCACGCCGTGCCCGGCACCATCGCCGCGCTGGTCTGGGTGTACCTCTACACGCCCGGAATCAGCCCGGTCATCGGCGCACTGAACTCCTTGGGCGGCCGGGCCGACCTGCTGGGCCACCCGCTGCCGGCCGTCGTCAACATGGCGGTGTGGGAGTGGACCGGCTACAACATGGTGATCTTCTTCGCCGCTCTGCAGGCCATCCCGCGCGAGGTCCTTGAGGCCGCCGTGGTCGACGGCGCCGGACCGCTGCGCACCGCGCTCAGCATCAAGCTCCCGCTGATCCGTTCCTCGCTCACGGTCGTCGGCCTGTTCACCGTCATCGGCTCGCTGCAGCTGTTCACCGAGCCGGTGATCCTGCACGGCGCCACGCCCAGCGTCGTCTCCACCTGGTCCCCCAACATGTACGCCTACACCGCGGCCTTCGAGCGGCACGACTACGGCCTGGCCGCCGCGTCCTCCGTCCTGCTCGCGCTGGCCGCCGCCGCGCTCTCCTTCGTCGTCACCCGCGCCACCCGCGGCCGGGGCGAGCGGGCCCGGCCCCAGCACGCCACGGAGGCCGCCGTATGACCACCGCCACCGCACAGCCCGGTGCCACCCGCGGACGCGGCCGCCCCTGGTCGCTGTCCCGGACCGCCGTCAACGGCGCCCTGGTACTGGCCACCGCCTACACCCTGCTGCCGCTCGGCTGGCTGCTGACCGCCGCCGCCAAGAACACCGGCGACCTGCTCGGCGGCCGTGCCCTCTCCCCCTCCACCTGGCACCTCGGCGCCAACCTGCACGCCCTCGTCACCACCGGCGACGGCATCTACTTCCGCTGGTACCTCAACTCCCTGCTGTACGCCGGGATCGGTGCCGTGCTGTGCGCGCTGGTGTGCGTGTGCGCGGGATACGCCTTCCACGTCTACGCCTTCCCCGGCAAGGAGAAGCTCTTCGGCCTCGTCCTGCTCGGCGTGCTGGTGCCGACCACCGCGCTGGCCCTGCCGATGTACCTGCTGGCCTCCAAGGTGGGCATCGTCAACACCTTCTGGGCCGTCTTCGTCCCCAGCCTGGTCAACCCCTTCGGGGTCTACCTGGCACGGGTCTTCTGCGCCGGATACGTGCCGGGCGAGGTGCTGGAGGCCGCCCGCATGGACGGCGCCGGTGAGCTGCGGACGTTCTGGTCGGTGGGCCTGCGCATGGTGATGCCCGGCTTCGTCACCGTCTTCCTGTTCCAGTTCACCGCCATCTGGAACAACTTCTTCCTCCCCCTGGTGATGCTCTCCGACAACCGGCTCTTCCCCGTCAGCCTCGGCCTGTACAGCTGGAACACGCAGACCCACGCATTCCCCGAGTACTACCCGCTGGTCGTCACCGGCTCCCTGCTCGGCATCGTCCCGCTGGTCATCGCCTTCGTCGCCCTCCAGCGCCACTGGAAGGCCGGCCTCACCGCAGGAAGCGTCAAGTGACGTCCGCCCCTGCCGCACACGTACCGGAGAACCGAGTGTCCAACCCCCCCGACAGTCCCGCCCAGCCGGACACGGCGCCCCGCGCGCACCGGCGTCCGCGCGCCCTGCTGGCCATGCACACCGATCTCGCCGCCCGGCTGATCGACCCGGCCACCCTGACCCGGCTCACCATGCTCGCCGACCTCGACCCCACCCTCGTCGTCGACGACTTCGCCGCCCCGCGGGCCGCCGCCGCGCTGCGCGAGACCGAGGTCATCGTCAGCAGCTGGGGGTGCCCGCCGCTGGACGAAGCGGTCCTGGACCGGGCGCCCGCGCTGCGAGCCGTCATCCACGCGGCCGGTTCGGTCAAGCACCACGTCACCGAGGCCTGCTGGCGGCGCGGGATCCAGGTCACCTCGGCGGCCTGGGCCAACGCGCTGCCCGTCGCCGAGTACACCGTGGCCGTCGTGCTGCTCGCCAACAAGCAACTCCTGCGCATCCGGGACGACTACCGCACCCGGCGTGCCGACCACGACTGGCAGGCGGCCTACACCGGCGTCGGCAACTACCGGCGCACGGTCGGTGTCGTCGGCGCCTCCCGCATCGGCCGCCGGGTCCTGGAACTGCTCCGCCCCCACGACCTCGACCTGCTGCTGCACGACCCCTACGTCGGCACCGCCGAGGCCGCCGCGCTCGGCGCCCGCGCGGTCGAGCTGGACGAGCTGTGCGCGGGCAGCGACGTGGTCACGGTGCACGCGCCCGAGCTGCCCACCACACGGCACCTCATCGACCGCCGCCGCCTCGCCCTGTTCCGCGACGACGCCACCTTGGTCAACACCTCCCGGGGCTCCCTCGTCGACCAGGACGCGCTCGTGGCGGAGCTGCGCACCGGCCGGCTCAACGCGGTCCTGGACGTCACCGTCCCGGAAGTCCTGCCCGCCGACTCGCCGTTGTACGACCTGCCCAACGTCCTGCTCACCCCGCACGTCGCGGGCTCCCTCGGCGGCGAACTGCACCGCATGGCGGCGGCCGCCGCCGACGAGCTGACCCGCTACACGGCCGGTCTCCCCTTCGCGCACGCCGTCCGCCGCGAGGACGCCACGCGCTCGGCCTGACCCGGCCGGGGCCGAGGGCGCGAGCGAAGGAAGCGGCCGAGCGGACGGCCCGGACCTCCGGACCTCCGGACCTCCGGACCGCGCAGCCCGCGCGGCTCACCGGCGCCCGACGCGTCGTCAACGGCGCCCCGTCAAAAGCCCGGCGGGCGCGCCGGGGCGGGTCCGCCCGCCCCGGCCACCCTCGGCACGCACGCCTCCGTCCACGGCACCTGCGCCCACTCTTGACGAGTACACGTACAGGCCGAAGAATGAGCGCCGCTTCTGACAACGTTGTCCAGTTGCTCGCGGAGAGGGGCTGACGCCCATGAGATGGATCCAGCGCATACGCGGCGCGGGAACGGCCGTGACCGCGGCCGCACTCCTCGGCGCCGCCCTGGCCGCGCCCACCGCCCAGGCCGCCACCGCCCGGAACGCGCCGCTCACCGATCTCGTCAACCCGTTCATCGGGACCGAGAACGAGGGCAACACCTATCCCGGCGCGGCCGTGCCCTTCGGGATGGTGCAGTTCTCGCCGGACACCGGGCACAACACCGGGTACGACCACTCCCAGAACCACATCCGGGGCTTCTCCCTCGTCCACCTCTCCGGCGTGGGCTGCGGACTCGGCGGCGACCTGCCCGTGCTGCCCACCACCGGGGACGTCACCGAGACCGACTACGCCAAGTACCAGGCGGAGTTCAGCCACGACACCGAGAAGGCGAGCCCCGGCTACTACAAGGTCGGGCTGGACAACGGCATCGGCGCCGAGCTGAGCGCGACCGCCCGCACGGGCGTGCAGCGCTACACCTTCCCGGCCACCGACAAGGCCAACGTCCTGCTCGACGCGGGCCAGTCACTGCACCGCACACTCTCCACCAAGGTCGAGGTGCTCGACAACCGGACCGTGCGCACCGCCATCACCGGCAGCGGCTTCTGCCAGGACACCAAGCCGTACACCGTGTACACGATCACCCGCTTCGACCGGCCCTTCACCGCGTACGGCACCTGGGACGGCTCCACCGTCACCGCCGGGTCCCGGACCGGGCAGGGCGGGGCGTACGTCCGCTTCGACACCACCAAGGACCGTACCGTCGAGGCGACGACGGCCCTGTCGTACGTCGACGCGCACGGTGCCGCCCTCAACCTCCGCGCGGAGGGCGGACGTTCCTTCGACAAGGTCCGCGAGGCCGCACAGCGCGCGTGGGAGGACCGGCTCGACGACGTCCGGGTGCGGGGCGGCAGCGACACGCTCCGCCGTACCTTCTACTCGTCCCTGTACCGGTCCTTCCTCGCGCCCAACGTGGGCAGCGACGCCGACGGCCGCTACACGGGCTGGGACCAGCGCGTCCACCGCGCACGGGGTTTCACCTACTACCAGAACTGGTCGCTGTGGGACACCTACCGCACCCAGTCCCAGCTGCTGTCGCTGCTCGCGCCGCGTGAGGCGCGCGACATGGCGATCTCCGTCATCCACATCGACGAGGAGAGCGGCTGGCTGCCCAAGTGGGGCTACGGCACGGTCGAGACGAACATCATGACCGGCGACCCGGTCACCCCGTTCCTGACCAACGCCTACCAGCAGGGCCTGCTCAAGGGCTACGAGGACCGGGCCTACCGCGCCCTGAAGAAGAACGCCGACGGCGTGCCGCCCGCCGACTCCCCCGCGGTGGGCCGCGAGGCCAACAAGGAGTACCTGGCCGAGGGCTTCGCGCCCTACATCAAGGGCCGCCCGCACGCCAAGCCCGGCGACTCGGACTACGACCACGGCCCGTCCGCGACCCTGGAGTACGCCCTGTCGGACGCCATGCTCGCCGAGATGGCCCGTAGCCTCGGCCACGACGCGGACGCGGCGCGCTATGCCGCGCGGGCGCAGAACTACCGGAAGATCTTCGACGCCTCGACCGGTTTCTTCCGGGCCCGCGACGCCTCCGGCGCCTTCACCGGGCCGGCCGACCCCGCCCGGAGCGAGGGGTTCCACGAGGGCACGGCCTGGCAGTACCAGTGGCTGGTGCCGCAGGATCTGCCCGGCATGATCGGCCTGATCGGCGGCAAGCAGGCGGCCAACGACCGGCTGGACTCCTTCTTCGCCTACGACCGGTTGGTGAAGGACCCCGCGAAGACCGCCCGCGAGGTGTGGGTGAACGGCCCGTACGACTACTACAACGCGGACAAGTACAACCCGCAGAACGAGCCCGACCTCATCGCGCCCTACACGTACCTGTCGACCGGACAGCCGTGGAAGACGACCGACGTGGTGCACGCCGCCCTGACCCTGTTCACGGACACGCCGACCGGCATGACCGGGAACGACGACCTGGGCACGATGTCCGCCTGGAACGTGCTCTCGTCGATCGGTGTCTTCCCGGTCCAGCCCGGCTACGACACCTGGGGCCTGTCCACCCCCGTCTTCGAACGGGTCGACCTGACCCTCGACCGGCACTACTACCCGCACGGCGCCCTCACGATCACGGCGCCCGGCACCTCCGGCACCCGTCACTACGTCCAGTCGGCGCGCGTCGACGGCTCCGCCTACGGGCGCACGTACCTCACGACGGGCGACCTGCGGCACACGCGGTCGCTGGCGTTCACCGTCGGCGCCGAGCCCTCGGCCTGGGGCACCAACGCCCAGGCCGGTCCTCCCCCGCTGAACTGACCGCCGCGGAGGCCCTGTTCGCAGGAGCCGCACCCGTCCCGGTGGCGCGCCCGCCCGCCACCGGGACCGGGCACCGGCCCCGGCCCCGGCCTCCGGCGACGTGCCGCCCCGGGCCCGGGGTCACTTGCTCACGGCGAAGCGCATCAGGGCGTGCTCGTCGCCCTGCTTGATCCTGCCCGTCACGTTGATCACCTCGAGCTTCCACGAGCCCCCCAGCCGCACCGCCTTGGCCACGGCGCAGCCGTTGTCCTGGGTGAGCAGGCTGGGCCAGATGTCGGCGACCTGCTGGCTGGTCCCGCCCGTGGCGTCGTACACCTTGAAGCTGATGTTGCGGGCCTTCTGGAAGGAGCTGCCCTTCTTGAAGGCGGCGGCCACGAAGACGATCGAGGTGATCTGCTGCGGGATACGGGCGAACTCCACCGTCACCGTCTCGTCGTCGCCGTCGCCCCGCCCGGTCTGGTTGTCCCCGCTGTGCACCAGCGAGCCGTTGCCCATCGGATCGAGCGAGTCCAGACCGGCCAGGCGCACCGGGTCGCCGCCCTGCATCGCGACGGCGATCAGGTCCAGATCGGTACCGGTCTTGCGGCGCAGCATGCCCATCACGCCGCCACTGGCGCCCGCCGTGGGGTCCCACGACACTCCGATGGACAGATGGGTGACACCGTCCAGGTCCGCCGGGCCGTCTTCCTTCGTCAGCGTAATCATCCGTTGATCATCCTCTGGTCATGGGACTTGCGACACCCAAAGTGTGCCCGGAGCGTCCGGCACGCTCCACGGCGGGTCCGTCCTGCGCCCGTTCGCCCGGAAATCCCCCGGGTCCCGAACCGGCCTTTTTGTCGGCGGGGCACCGCAGGAGCGGCGGCCGGGGAAAAACGGATGCGGGGGACTTCGGTCCGTGTCAGGCTCCGCCGGTGAATCGCGCTCAGATCTCCCTGCTCGCCCATGCCGGCCACCCGATCGCCGCCCCGCTCGACGACGACTCCGTCCGCCTGCTGCTGGACCGTGTCCTGCCCCACGTGGACGCCCGGGTACTCGACCTGGGCTGCGGCCCGGCGGAGTGGCTGCTGCGGGCGCTCGCCGGGCGCCCCCGGCTGCGCGCCGAAGGGGTGGACGTCTCCGCCGACGCCCTGGCCCGCGCCCGTGAGGCCGCGCACGCCCTCGGCGTCCAGGACCGCTTGGTGCTGCACCACGAGGACGCGGCCGATTTCGCCCCCGCGCACACCTTCGACGTGGTGCTCAGCGTGGGGGCCACGCACGCCTTCGGTGGCCTGCGCGCCACTCTCGCGGCAGCCCGCAGGCACCTGGCGCCGGGCGGACGGGTCCTGATCGGGGACGGGTTCTGGGAACGGGCGCCCTCCCCGGAGGCCGAGGAGATGCTGGGGGACCTCGGCGACCTCCCGTCCGTCATGGACACCGTCGCCGCCGGCGGCTGGACCCCCGTCGGCGGGCACATCAGCGCGCGCCGCGAACTGGACGCCTACGAATGGGCGTGGACCGGATCGCTGGCCTCGTGGGCCCTGGACCATCCCGCCGACCCGGACAGCGCCCAGGCCCTTGCGGCGGCCGACGCCCACCGTGACGAATGGGTGCGCGTCTACCGGGACTGCTTCGGCTTCGTGTGCCTGGTCCTGCGTCCGACGTCCGGATGAACCGGCGGACCGGGTGAACCGGCGCGCGGAGGGACCCACGTCCCGACGGCTCGGCGTCAGGGCGGACCGGCGGCCGGCGGGGCGGTTCCTCAGTCGAGCCGTCTGCAGCGCAGGAAGAGCTGCACCTCGGGCGGTGCCCCCGCGCCGTCGGAGGTGTGGGGCGCGTACGAGCGCGAGGACTCCTCCACGACTTCGAAGCCGGCCCGTTCCACCACCGCGCGCAGGTCGCCGCGCGGATAACCGGAGACCCGGATGGTGCGGCCGAGGAACGGCACGGGGAGATCGTCCGCGTCCGCCTCGACCATCGCGAGCGCGAACATGCCTTCGGGAGCTAGTAGTTCACGGACCGAGGCCAAGGCGGCCGGGATCTCGGCCCGGCCCAGCATGAGCAGGGAGAAGAAGGCCGCGACCGCGTCGAACCGCCCGAGGCCGACGGGACCGTGGGGACCGATGTCCGCGATGTCGGCCTGGTGGAACCGCGCCCCGGGCACCCGCGCACGGGCCAGCGCGAGCATCCCGGCCGACAGGTCGACGCCCACGACGTCGAGGCCCGCCCGGGTCAGCCGCCGGGCCGTGGGTACGCCCGTGCCGCACCCCAGGTCCAGGACCCGGGCCCCGGCGGGCAGGGAGGCGATGAGCCAGTCGGTCGCCGCGATCTGCCCCTCCTTGTGCGGGAAGGCGGCGTCGTAGCTCTCGCCGATGGAGTCGAAGGCCTCGGCCTGCCCCGTACGGTCACGCGGCGGGACGCCGTGGCCGGGACCACCGGTGGGACTGCTCATACGATGTCTCCCCCTCGCGCCTGGTCGTGTGCCGTGCGGAGCGTCCACCGGCACGCACGGTGTGACGTTACCGTCCCGGCGGGGGCCGCGGGAGGTGAGCGCAGCACACCGCGCGGGCCGCGGCCGGGGCCACGGTCCGCGCGGTGCGGGCGGTGCAGGTGGTGCAGGTGGTGCCTGCGGTGCGGGCGGGGAGGTGGGCCGCCGGGGCGTCAGTGCACGCCGGTGGCCTTCTGCAGCGCCGCGGCCAGACCGTTGGCCCACAACTGGTTCACGCGGGAGCGCTCGGTGGCGTTCGGGTAGCGGTTGGTGCAGGACGGGCCGGGGCCGCCGCCCGACATCAGTTCGCTGCACGGGCCGCTGTAGTGGTCCGGCAACCCCAGCACGTGGCCGGTCTCGTGCGCGACGACGCGGATCGAGTCGTACTGCTGATTCTGCGAGTAGTCCAGGAAGATGTAGCCGCTGCCGTGGCCGTCGGTGGAGGCGTAGGAGCCGTTCGAGGGGTCGTTGCCCTCGTAGTAGGAGAAGTCGCCGCCGCCCGAGGTCGCCGCCAGCTTCACGTTCGAGACGGAGCTGTTCCAGATCGAGGCGGCGCTCGATATCTGGGAGCGGAAGCTCGGCGCCTGGGAGGCGTTGTAGTAGACGGTCACCGACTTGAGGTTCGGGTGCGCGGCCTGCTTCTCGGCGACCGACTTCATCACGGCGTCGAAGAACGCCTGGTTGTCGGCGGCGTGTCCGGCGGAGCCCGTGTACCGGGCGACGGGGGCCTTGGCGGAGGCGGCGACGGCCGGGGCGGTGCTCTGGGCGGCGCTCGCCGGCATCGCGGTGCCCAGCGCGGCGGACGCCAGGCCGAGGCCGAGCGCGAGGGCCACGAGTCTCCTGGAGGACTTCGGGGACTTGGCGGTCGTGGAACGCGACATCATGGGGGGCTCCTACTCGTTCGTCGTGGGGTGTGAACGATCGGTTGCGCATGAGTCTCGGGCAGGCCAACGCCCGGGGGATGATGGCAACTGGGGATAGCCCGGAGCTATCGGCGGCCGACTCGTACGGTTCCGTCGGTATTTGAACGTCTGGTGCGGTGCGGCCGCACCGCCCTACGCTCCCCCTCATGGAGCTCGAGGTGAGGCATCTGCGCGTGCTCTGCGCCATCGCCGACACCGGCAGTCTGCACCGGGCGGCACGCGAACTCGGCATGGCCCAGCCCTCGTTGAGCACGCAGCTGCGCCGGATCGAGCACGCGCTCGGCGGTCAGCTCTTCGTCCGTGCGCGCACCGGCTGCCGGCCCACCCCGCTGGGCCACGCGGTGCTCAGCCGGGCCCGCCCCCTCGTCAGCGAACTGAGCGCGCTGGTCACCGAGACCCGGGCGGCGGCCGCCCGCGCGTCCGGCGGCCCCCGCCTGCGCATCGGCGCCACGGCGAGCCGTGCCCTGCCGGGCTGGCTGCGAAGGCTGCGCGCCCGTACTCCCCGGACGGAACCGACGCTGCAGATGGACGTCTCCGCGAACTCCCTGCTGGCCATGGTCGCCTCGGGCCGCCTCGACATGGCCTTCGTGCACGAGGTCGAAGGCAGTCCGCTGCGCGTGCCGGCCGGGCTCCGCGTGCGGGTGCTGGTGGAACGCGAACCGCAGTTCGTCTCCCTCGCCGTCGACCACCCGGCGGCGGCGCGCCGCGAGGTGCGGCTCGGCGATCTCGCGGCGGACCGCTGGATGGTCGACTCCACGGTCGACGGCGAGTGGGACGCCCTGTGCCGGGTGCTGCGCTCAGCGGGGCTGCAACCCGACATGCTGCACGGCGACTACCTCACCGCGTACTCCCTGGCCGCCACCGGTGAGGTCGTCACCGTCAGCCAGCCCACCGCGCGCCCCCGTTCGGACCTCGCCATCCGTCCTCTCCAGGGCGACCCGATCGGGGTGCGGCTGCTGCTCGCGGCCCGCACGGAGGACGAACTCGACTGCGGTTACGCAGAGTTGGAGGAGGCTTACTGGGAGGCGGCGTTCCAGGCGCCGGCGTACCGCGAGTGGCTGAGCCGCACGGGCGCTCCCGCCGCCGGCGCCGTTCCCCCTGCGCCGCCCGCGCGGAGCGCGGCCCCGTGTCCGGAACAACTCACCGGTCGGCGGGTCCCGGCCCGCTGACGCCCACCGCGTCCGGGCCCGCGGGCCCGGACGACCTGGCACGAGCGGGCACCGGCCGTCGCGGCGCGGTCAGCGCTCCGCGGTCGCCGCGCCCGCCCCGGTCGCCCCGACGGCGAGCGTGTCGCGCATCGCCCGGGCGGTGCCCGCCGGGTCGTAGTCCTCGGGGACGCCCGGGACCAGGATGATGTCGCCCTCGATGTGACGGGAGCGCAGGGGCGCGATCTCCCGGTAGGCGGCGGAGTCCCACCAGGCCCGCGCCTCCTGCATCCCGGGGAACTCGATGACGACGACGTGCCCGGGCCAGGCGCCCTCCTTCACCTCGTGCCCGGCGCCATGCACCAGGAAGCGACCGCCGTACGGCGCGAAGGTGGCGGTGATGCGCTCGATGTACTCGGCGATCTCCGGGTGCGGGGCGGCGTCGCGCAGGTGGCCTATGACGTAGGCGGGCATGGCGTCCTCCGGTCGGTGGGGGGGCTGCGGTGCGTACGCGGTGATCCTCGCACCGGGGCGGGGAGGCGTCGATGACCCCTCGGGTAAGCACCGCTCGGGGCGGCCGGTACGTCAGTCGGCCGCGTGCGCCGGGCGTGCCTCGCGGCCGCCGGGGTGGCGGTGGCGCCAGGCCCAGAAGACGGCGCAGGAGACGACGGCCCAGGCCGCGAGGACCAGGAACGGGAAAACGTGCTGGTGACCGGCGAAGTAGACGGCGGTGTGCTGGGCGTTGACCGAGGCGCCGGGCGGCAGCCAGCGGCCGATCCGGCCGAGGGGGGAGGGCAGCAGGGGCCAGGAGACCGCGCCGCCGGAGGAGGGGTTGCCGAGCAGCACCATCAGCCCCCACGTCGGCAGCATGGCCCAGCGTCCGAAGAGGGTGTTGAACATGGTGAAGACCATGCCGGACGTGAACATGGTCAGCGCGAGAATCAGCCAGGACTCGACGAACGGCAGGCGCAGGGCGCCCAGCATCCAGTCCACGACGGCGGCGATCACGAAGCCGCCGAGCAGGGCGTAGGCGACGGTGAAGGCGATGCGTTCGAGTGGGTTCAGCGCCCGGGCGTGGACGCTGAGCTGGATGGCGCCGACGAAGCCGATGATCACGGCGGCGAGCGAGATGTAGAAGATCGCCAGGCCGCGCGGGTCGCCGTGCTGGAGCGGGTTGAGGTCGCGCACGGTGACGGGGACGCCGGTGCTCCGGCCGACCTTCTGCGCGGCCTCCTCCAGCACCTGGGCGACCGTGGCGCCCGAGGCGCCGGACACGTCGAGGACGACGGTTCCCCGGCCGGCCGGGATCTCCAGCACGGCGAACACCTTCTGGTCGTCCACCGCCGTGCGCGCCGCGGGCAGGCTGCCGTACGGGTGCAGCTTCAGCGAGGCGGCGAGCGCCTCCTCCATGCCGGTGACGAAGCGCCCGCCCTGCGGCTGGTCGTAGGCGCCGACGACCGCCGTGGGGATGGTGTGCGGGGTGGGGTTGGCCATGGCGTACGTGTAGGAGCCGGCGAAGAGTCCGGCCGCGGCGGCGAGGATCAGTGTCAGAACGGTGGCGGGCAGGAAGGGCGACTTCCGGAAGGCGGCCCAGCGCTCGCCCGTGGTGGGCGGCCGGCCGTGCTCACCGTGCGGCAACTCGGACATGACGACCACGCTAGGTCATTTCGAGGTGACTCCTCGCACCGGCGGCCGGTGCGCGCGCCGCACGTACCGCCACCCCGCCGACCGGACGATTCCCGCCGCGGATGGACTTGGCGTGCACTTTTTACGGTTTCCGGTGCACTCATACCGGACAAACCCGTGTGATTTGGAGGAACGCCGGCTTCTGCCCGACCATGGGCGTGCCCGGCGATCCCGGGCCCTGTTCGACGAGAGGCGCACCACTTCCATGCACGTCCCCGGGACCGCCCCGCAGTCGGCTCCGGCCCCGCGGGAGAACCCCGCGGCCCCCGCCCCGGCCGGAAACACCCCCGCCGGTGAACCGGCCGCTCCCGCCCCCGGCAGGCACTCCCGCCGCTTCGGGCTGCCCGTCGCCACCGCCCTGGTCATGGGCAACATCATCGGCGGCGGCATCTTCCTGCTCCCGGCGTCCGTCGCCTCCTACGGCACGGTCAGCCTGGTCGCCTTCGGCGTGCTGACCGTGGGGGCCATCGCGCTCGCGCTGGTCTTCGGCCGGCTCGCCCAGCGGGACCCGCGCACCGGCGGCCCCTACGTCTACGCCCGTGAGGCCTTCGGCGACTTCGCCGGCTTCCTGGCCGCGTGGGCGTACTGGATCACGACCTGGGTGTCGAACGCGGCGCTGGCCGTGGCCGCCGTCGGCTACCTCGACGTGCTGGTCCCGGTGAACGATCACCGCTGGACGGCGTGCCTGGCCGCGCTCGCCCTGCAGTGGCTGCCCGCGCTCTCCAACTTCGCGGGGACCCGGTACGTGGGTGCCGTGCAGGTCGTCTCCACCGTGCTGAAGTTCGTGCCACTGCTGCTGGTCGCGGTCGGCGGGCTGTTCTTCTTCGACCCGCACAACCTCGGCCCGTTCAACGCGAGCGGCCACAGCGCGGTCGGCGCGGTCTCCGCCTCCGCGGCGATCCTGCTCTTCTCCTACCTCGGTGTGGAGTCGGCCGCCGTCAGCGCGGGCGAGGTCAAGAACCCCCGGCGCAACGTCGGACGGGCCACCGTCATCGGCACCGCCGGCGCGGCCCTCGTCTACCTGCTGGGCACGCTGTCCGTCTTCGGCACGGTCGCCCACAGCCGTCTGGTCGGGTCCTCCGCGCCCTTCTCGGACGCCGTGAACGCCATGTTCGGCGGCTCCTGGGGCGGCTGGGCGGTCGCGCTCGCCGCACTGGTGTCGATGACCGGCTGCCTCAACGGCTGGACCCTGCTCAGCGCCCAGACCCCGTACGCCGCCGCCCAGGACGGCCTGTTCCCCGCCGCCTTCGCACGGCGGCGGCGCGGGGTGCCGACCGTCGGTGTCGGTGTCACCGTCGTCCTCGCCTCGCTGCTCACCGTCTACAACTACACGTCGGGCTCGGCGAAGGTCTTCCAGGTCCTGGTGCTCGTCACCACGTTCACCGCGACCGTGCCCTACCTGCTGGCCACCGCCGCGCAGATCTTCCACCTCGTCGCCGGGCGCGGCCACCTGGTGAACCGGGCCCGTCTGGCGCGGGACTGCGTGGTCGCGGCCGTCGCGGCGGCCTTCTCGATGTGGCTGGTGGCGGGCGCGGGCTACGCGGCCGTGTACCAGGGAGTGCTGTTCCTGTTCGCGGGCGTCCTCGTCTACGCCGTGATGGCGGCTCGCCGCCCCAGGACGCCGTAGCCCCCTCCGCCCGGTCGCGCGCGGAGTCGTCCGGCAGACCGGGCCGTACGGAGGAAGCCGGGCGGCCCGCGCCGCCTCCTCCCGCCCCGCCGAACGGGTGAAGACCACGGCACCGGGCGTAGTGGCGTCGGCATCCACTAGCAGAGATCGTTATTCATCACGGTGTGACGATCACAGCAATTCCCAGCGAAACCGGCGCACCGTCCGCCCCGGCCGCCCTCGACCGACGGCCCCCGCCCCTCCCGGTACCGCGGCTCAGCGTCGCCCCGCGCTGGCTGGAACGTCTGGCGGGCACGCCCGGAGGGGCGCCGCTGAGCGGCATGAGCGTCGCCGTGGTCGGGCTCGGCTACGTCGGGCTGCCCCTGGCGCTCGGCCTGTGGGAGGCCGGTGCCCGGATCATCGGCGTCGACCGCAGCGCGGAGAGGCTCGCCGCGGTCCGCGCCGGACGCGTGGACGTCCTGCCCGGCCGGCACGCGGTGCTGGCGTGCGCGGCACGCGACGACGGCTTCGTCCTCACCGCCCGGCCCGACGCCCTGCGCGAGGCCGACGCGGTACTGATCTGCGTACCGACGCCCGTCACCGCCGAACGCGCCCCCGACCTGCGGCCGCTGCGCCGGGCCTGCGCGGACGTCGTGGACCGGGCCCGCGAGGGGCAGCTGATCGTGCTGACCTCCACGAGCTACGCCGGCACCACCCGCGACCTGCTGATCGAACCGCTGAGGGCGCGCGGGCTCGTGCCCGAGGACCAGGTGCTGGTGGCGTTCGCGCCGGAACGCATCGACCCGGGCAACGTCCGGCACGCCCCCGAGGCCACCCCGCGGGTGATCGGCGCGGCGGGACCGCTCAGCGCGCGGGCGGCGGCGGCGCTGCTCGCTCCGACCGCCGCACGGATCCACCAGGCTCCCTGCCCCGAGGCCGCCGAGATGGCCAAGCTGTGGGAGAACACCTTCCGGGCGGTGAACATCGCCCTGGCCAACGAGCTCTCGGACGCCTGCGTCGGCCTCGGCCTGTCCCCCGTCGACGTGCTGGACGCCGCGGCCACCAAACCCTACGGCTTCATGCCGTTCCGTCCCGGACCCGGTGCGGGCGGACACTGCATCCCCTGCGACCCTCACTACCTGCTGGCCCAGCTGCCCGGCGGCGCCGACGACGCCCCGCTCATCGGCTCCGCCATGTCCGCGCTCCACGAGCGCCCGGCCGGGGTGGCCCGCACGGCCCTGCGCATGCTGCGCGCAGCGGGCCTCGCTCCGCAGCGGGCGAGGGTGCTGGTGCTCGGCGCGGCGTACAAACCGGGCGTCTCGGACGTGCGGGAGAGCCCCGCCCTGCGCATTCTCGCGCTGCTGGCCGCCGAAGGCGTCCAGGTCTCCTACAGCGACCCGTGCGTGCCCGCGCTGACGCTGGCGGACGGCTCCGTACTGCGCTCCGAGGCAGCGCCCAGGGATCGGCACTGGGACCTGGTGATCGTCCACACGGTCCAGCCGGGAACCGACCTGGCCTGGCTCGACGAGGGACACCGGGTGCTCGACCCGGGCTTCCACCGCGCCGCCGACCCCGTCGTGGGCGTGGCACGGTGAGCGGACCGGCCGGGACCACGGCGCCCCCGGCCGCGGACGTCACCGACCAGGTCCGTCGTCTGCTGCCCGCCGCGACCACCTCCCCGGAGGGCTCCGCCCTGCGACGCGCGATGACGGCCCGGCTGGGGGCGCCGCTGCGCGGGGCGGAGCGGCCCGTGCGGCACGCCCTGTTCCGCCTGCTGGCCCTGACGGCGCTGTCGCCGCTGCTGCTCCTGCTGGCGGGGCGCGCGGTGCGCCTGCCGCACGGCACGAGCGTCACCGCCCTGTACGGCGTGGCCGTCCTGACCGGCACCCTCTGCCTGCTCTATTTCGCCTACACCCGCTACGACGACCCGGCGGTGTGCGAGATGCGTTCCCGCGCGCCGGGGCACAAGCGCTTCCCCGCGCTGCCGGACCGGCCGCGGGTCACCTTCCTGCTGGCGGTCAAGGACGAGGCCGGGCACGTGGAGGCGTGCGTACGGTCGATGGCCGCCTCCGACTACCCCCACCTGGAGATCGTCGTCGTCGACGACGGCTCGCGGGACGGAACCGGGGACATCCTTCAGGCCCTGGCCGGGGAACTCGGCATCACCGTCCTGCGCCTGGAGCACAACGTGGGCAAGAAGGCGGCCCTGGTGCGCGCCTGCGCCCACGCGGACGGGGACGTCCTGGTGTTCACCGACTCCGACTGCCTGCTCGCCCCCGACGCCGTGCGCCTGTGCGTCGAGGCCATGGTCCGCCATCCCGACCTGGGCGCGGTCAGCGGCCACTGCCGTGCGCTCAACACCGGCTCCGGGCTGCTGGCGCGGATCCAGGACGTCTGGTACGAGGGACAGTTCCGGGTGGCCAAGGCAGCCGAGTCGGCGTTCGGCTCGGTGTGCTGCGTCTCGGGGCCGCTGGCCGCCTTCCGCCGCGAGGCCATCGTCAACTACCTGCCCGCCTGGGCCGAGGACCGGTTCCTGCGCGCGCCGTTCCGCTTCGCCACCGACCGGCAGCTCACCGGCTACGTGCTGGGCCAGACCTGGTGCGGCCGGGCCCTCAAACGGCGGCACGCCGACTCCCCCTTCGTCCGCGACGAGGACCACCCCGAGCGGCGCTGGCAGGTCGGGTACAGCCAGGCGGCCAGGGTGTGGACCCAGGTGCCGGCGCGCTGGGGGCCCTTCCTGCGCCAGCAGATCCGCTGGAAGAAGAGCTTCCTGCGCAGCCTGTGCTTCACCGGCCGGTTCATGTGGCGGCGCGGCCTGGCCCCGGCAGCCTTGTACTACGGGCGTGCCCTGTGGGTGCTCGCGGCGCCCGCGCTGGTCGCCTACCACCTGCTGTGGGCACCGGCGCACTTCACGGTCACGCTGAGCGCCCTGTACCTGGGCGGAGTCCTGCTCAAGGGCTGCCTGTGGGGACTGGCCTACCGGCTGGACAACCCCGGTGACCGCCGCTGGCGCTACCGGCCGCTGATGAGCCTGCTGTCGTGCTGTGTGCTGGCGTGGCTGCTGCCGTACGCGGCGCTCACCCTGCGCCGCGGCACCTGGACGAGGAGCCCCGTGTGAAGAAGCTGCTGCCGGCCCTGGGCCGGCTGACCGCCACGCTGCTGACCCTGGCCTGTGTGGCGCTGCTGTACTACGCCGTCCTGACCAGGGGACGTCCGCTGTGACGGGCGGGGTGCGGCACGGCCGCTCCCGTTCGCTGCGCCGCGCCCTGCTCACGGGCCTGCTGGGCACGCTGAGCATCGCTGTCCTCGGCACGCCGTTCGCGGTGGCCTGGCACTACGAGGGCCACCGGCAGGGTGCGGTCTCGGCGCAGGCCCCGCCGCCGGCCGGCCCGGACGACGCCCGGCCCGGGCCTGTGCCGTCCGGGCCGGCCGCGGCCCCGGTCGTGCTCGCCTACCACGACATCGCACCGCACTCCGAGAGCCGCTTCGCGGTGGCGCCCGAGCGGTTCGCCGCCCAGTTGACCGCGCTGCGCGCGGCCGGCTACCGCACCCTGTCCACCGGCGAGTTCACCGACTTCCTGGCCACCGGCCGCGCCCCGGGCCCGCGCACCGTCTACCTCACTTTCGACGACGGAACCCGCGGCCTGTGGGCGTACGCCGACCCGATCCTGGCCGACCACCGGATGACGGCGGCCGCCTACCTCGTCACGGGCTCCGTGGGCACCCACCGCCCGTACTACCTCTCCTGGCCCGAGGTGCGGCGGATGGCGGACTCCGGCCGCTGGGACTTCCAGGACCACACCCACCGCAGCCACCGGCGCGCGCCGGTCGACGCGGCCGGCCGGCTCGGCTCCGTGCTCGCCCACCGGCTGTGGCTGCCCGGGCCGCGGCGCCCGGAGACGCCGGCCGAGTACCGGCAGCGGGTCCGGCGGGACCTGCGGCAGTCGCTGGCGGCCTTCCGCGACCACGGCCTGCCCGCGCCGCGGCTGTTCGCCTACCCGTTCTCGGAGTCGGCCGAGCGGCACAACGAGGTGCTGCGGCAGCTGCTGCGCGAGCACTTCACAGCCGTCCTGACCAACACGGCCTCCCCCGCGCTGCCGCCGGGCAGGCGGGCCGCCGCGGCCGGAGAGGTCCAGCGTCTCGAAGTACTGAGGGGGACGACGCCGCAGGAACTGCTGCGCCGGATCGGCTCCTGGCGCACCGCCGTGCCGGGCGACGTGCGCGATCCGCTCGGCCACGAGGAACTGTGGGAGTCCCGGGACGGTGCGCCCGGCACCCGCCTGGACACGCTGACCGGGCGCGGCCCGCGCCGGGGCACGTACGCGGCGGCCTCCTACCGGCCCGTCGCCACGGCGGACTGGCGGACGTACCGGGTGGAGGTCACCGCCGACCGGCTGGACGGCACGCGCGACAGCGTGTCCGTCACCGTGCGCGACGGCAGCGCGTACCCGTGCGTCCTCACGGTCGGCGCCCGCACGGCGCGGCTGACCGAGCGGCTCCCTGGCGCCCCGGCTCGTACGACCGTGCGCCGTCTCGGGCCTGCCGGGATCCACCGGGTCCGGCTGGAGGTGTCGCCCGCGGCCGTCACCGTGACGGTGGACGGCACGCCGGCCTTCACCCGGCCGGTGACCTCACGGGAGGCGGGCCGCACCGCCGGCGGGGTCGCGCTGGCCGTGCGCAACGAGGACCCGGAGCAGCCGTGGCCCCGGGTGGCCGCGCTGCGGATCCTCCCTTGACACCTGGCGGGGGCCGCCGGTGCTCAGCGTCCGAGGAAGTCGAGCAGGTCCCGGTTGAAGCGCTGCTTGTCCCCGTCGACCATGGCGATGCCGTGGCTGCCGCTCTCGTAGACCTTGAGTTCGGCGCCGTGGACGAGCTGCGCGGTCTTGCGCGCGGTGGCGTCGACGGGCACGATCCGGTCGTCGTCGCCGTGCACGACCAGGGTCGGGACGTCGAACTTCGCCAGGTCGCCGTGGAAGGGCGTGGTGCCGAAGGCGTCGACGCAGGCGACGGCACCCTCGATGGTCTGGGCCATGGCCATGTACCAGAACGCGTCCCGGTTGCCCTGTGTGACCCCGCCGCCCTCGCGGTCCGCGGAGAAGAAGCCCTCGGAGGTGTCCTTCCAGAACTGCGAACGCTCCTTCAGGATGCCGGCCTTGATGTCGTCGAAGACGCTCTGCGGAACGCCCTCGGGGTTGTCCGGGCCTTGCAGCATCAGGGGGGTGATGGCGGACAGGAGCACGGCCGAGCGCACTCGTCCGGTGCCGTGGCGGCCGATGTAGCGGGCGAGTTCGCCGCCGCCCATGGAGTGCGCCACCAGCGTGACGTCGCGCAGGTCCAGGTGGGTGAGCAGGTCGTCGAGGTCGTCGGCGAACGTGTCGAAGTCGTAGCCGTCGTAGACCGGGGTGGAGCGGCCGTGGCCGCGGCGGTCGTGGGCGATGCCCCGGTATCCGGCGTCGGCGACCGCCTTGAGCTGGTCGTACCAGGCGTCGCCGTTCAGGGGCCAGCCGTGGATGAACACCACCGGCCGTCCCCGCCCCCAGTCCTTGTAGAAGATCTCGACACCGTCTCGCGTGGTGCACACGGGCATGCTCGACACCTTTCGCCGGTCGCGGCAGATCGCGGGAAGTCCCGGGAGAAGCCGGGAACACAGGTGAAGCAGGGGAAACACGAGGGAGAAGAGCGCACGCACGCGCGGCCGGACACTGCCGCGCGGAAGCGGCCGGCACGGGCACGCCCCGGGCGCTTCCCTCCTCCATCGTCCCCGCCGGCGCCGCCGCCGCAATTCGGCCGTGCACGACCGCGCGCTCCTGCGCCGGTTAGGTTGACGAGCGTCAGGGTCTGTCCGGCGGCAGCGCCGGCCCAGTTCCGGAAGGTGGCACGATGCCCAGCAGCCCGTCCCCGCACACCGACCTCACCGACCTGCCGGCCCTCGCCGGTCTCTACCGCGATCTCCACGCCCACCCCGAACTCGCCTTCTGCGAACACCGCACCGCGCAGATCGTGGCCGAGCGGCTGGGCGCCTGCGGGTACGAGACCGCGACCGGTGTCGGCGGTACGGGCGTCGTCGGCGTCCTGCGCAACGGCGCCGGGCCCACCGTGGCGCTGCGCGCCGACATGGACGCCCTGCCGGTGGAGGAGCGAACCGGCCTGCCCTACGCCAGCAGCGCGCGGGCGACCGACGGGAACGGCAACGCGGTGCCCGTGATGCACGCCTGCGGTCACGACGTCCACGTCAGCTGCCTGCTGGGCGCGGCGGCACGGCTCGCGGCGGACCGCTCCTCGTGGCGCGGCACGCTGCTGCTGGTGTTCCAGCCCGCGGAGGAGGTCGGCCGGGGCGCGGGCGCGATGATCGACGACGGTCTCTTCGAGCGGTTCGCCCGGCCGGACGTCGTGCTCGGCCAGCACGTGGCGCCGCTGCCCGCGGGCTACGCCGGGCTGCACCCCGGGCCCGCTTTCGCCGCCTCCGACTCGCTGCGTGTGGTCCTGCACGGCAGCGGGGGCCACGGTTCGCGGCCCGAGGCGTGCGTCGACCCGGTCGTGATGGCCGCCGCGACCGTGCTCCGTCTGCAGGGCGTCGTCGCCCGGGAGGTCGCGGGCACCTCCACCGCGGTGGTCACCGTGGGCGCCCTGCACGCCGGGACCGAGCCGAACATCATCGCGGACCACGCCGAACTGCTGCTGAGCGTGCGCACCTACGAGCCCGCGGTGCGTACGTCGGTCCTGCGGGCCGTGGAGCGGATCGTACGGGCCGAGGCCGCCGCCTCCGGCGCGCCCCGCGATCCGGAGATCTCCGTGACCGAGTCGTTCCCGGCGGTCGTCAACGACCCCGAGGCGTCGAAGCGGACGCGGCGGGCGCTCGCCGGGGCCCTGGGCGAGGCACAGGTGGTCGATCCCGGGCCCGCGACCGCCAGCGAGGACGTCGGCATGCTCGCCGAGGCCGCGGGGGCCCCGTGCGTCTACTGGCTGCTGGGCGGCGCCGACCCGGCCGGGTTCGCCGCCGCCCGCACCGTCGAGGACGTCGCCCGGGTGGCCCGCGCCCTGCCGTCCAACCACTCCCCGCTGTTCGCCCCGGTTGTCGAGCCGACGCTCCGCGCGGGTGTCGCGACCCTGTCCGCCGCCGCCCGGGCCTGGCTCACGGCCAGGTGAACGACCGGGACACCGCCACGGGGTGATACGGCCGCACGCTCACCCTCGCCGGGCTCCACGGGGCCGACCCGAGGCCGGGCGGCCCGGTCCGCGGCCGACCGGCCTGGCTGTTCGACGATCGGCTGACCGAAGTGCTCGCGCAGGACGACGAACGGCCCAGTGGCGGTGCTGTTCGCACAGGACGGTGAACGACCTCGGTCTCCGGCGCGGGACGGTGCGGGCTCGCGCACGCCACCCGTCCCGGAGGGTCGCCCGGCGGGGACCCCGCCGGCAGCCGCCCGGCGGGACCCGGAGGGTGACACGCCCGGAAGCGCGCCGGGAGGGGCGCCGTTCCCGGCCGGCGCGCGGCGCCCTCCCCGTCGTCACCGCACGCGGTAGCGGCGGTGGGAGCGGCTCAGACGACCTCGATGAGCAGGTCGCCGCCCTCCACCTGCTGGATGCGGTTGATGGCCAGCCGGCGCACGCGGCCCGACTTCGGGGCCGTGATCGCGGCCTCCATCTTCATCGCCTCGATCGTGGCGACGGTCGCCCCGGCCGCGACCTCCTCGTCCTCGGCCACCGCGAGGGTCACCACACCGGCGAACGGGGCCGCCACATGCCCGGGGTCGCCCCGGTCCGCCTTCTCCGTCACGGGCACGTCGGAGGCGGCGGCGGTGTCCCGCACCTGGATCGGGCGCAGTTGGCCGTTGAGGGAGGACATCACGGTGCGCATGCCGCGTTCGTCCGCCTCGCCGACGGCCTGAAGCTCGATCAGCAGGCGTACGCCGGGTTCGAGGTCGACGGCGTACTCCTTGGCGGGGCGCAGGCCGTAGAAGAAGTCCTTGCTCTCCAGCACGCTCGTGTCGCCGTAGGCCTGGCGGTGCTGTTCGAAGGCGCGCGTGGGCCCGGGGAACAGCAGCCGGTTCAGGGTCGCGCGCCGGGACTTGTCCAGGCCCTCGCGGTCCTCGGCGCTCAGCTCCGCGACCGGCTTGGCCTCGCCCCGCCCCTTGAGCGCCTTGGTGCGGAAGGGTTCCGGCCAGCCGCCGGGCGGAGTGCCGAGCTCGCCGCGCAGGAAGCCGATGACGGAGTCGGGGATGTCGAACCGGTCCGGGGTCTGCTCGAAGTCCGCCGGGTCGACTCCCGCGCCCACCAGGTGCAGGGCGAGGTCGCCGACCACCTTGGAGGAAGGGGTGACCTTCACCAGGCGGCCCAGGATGCGGTCGGCGGCGGCGTACATCGCCTCGATGTCCTCGAAGCGGTCGCCGAGGCCGAGGGCGACCGCCTGGGTGCGCAGGTTGGACAGCTGCCCGCCGGGGATCTCGTGGTGGTAGACGCGTCCGGTGGGCGAGGCCAGGCCCGCCTCGAAGGGGGCGTAGATCCTGCGGACGCTCTCCCAGTACGGCTCCAGGTCGCCGACGGCCTTCAGGTCCAGGCCGGTGGGGTGCTCGGAGTGGTCGGTGGCGGCGACGAGCGCCGACAGCGACGGCTGGGAAGTGGTGCCGGCCATCGAGGCGACCGCGCCGTCCACCGCGTCGGCACCGGCCTGGACCGCGGCGAGGTAGGTGGCGAGCTGACCGCCCGCGGTGTCGTGGGTGTGCAGGTGGACCGGGAGGCCGAACTCGCGGCGCAGCGCCGAGACCAGCGTGGCCGCGGCGGGCGCCCGCAGCAGTCCGGCCATGTCCTTGACGGCCAGCACGTGTGCGCCCGCCGCGACGATCTGCTCGGCCAGACGCAGGTAGTAGTCCAGGGTGTAGAGGCGCTCGGCGGGGTCGGAGAGGTCGGACGTGTAGCACAGGGCGACCTCGGCGACGGCTGTCCCCGTCTCCCGTACGGCGTCGATGGCCGGCCGCATCTGGCCGACGTCGTTGAGCGCGTCGAAGATGCGGAAGATGTCGATGCCGGTGGCCGCGGCCTCCTGCACGAAGGCGTCGGTGACCTCGGTCGGGTACGGGGTGTAGCCGACGGTGTTCCGGCCGCGCAGCAGCATCTGCAGGCAGATGTTGGGCACGGCCTCGCGCAGGGCGGCCAGGCGCTCCCAGGGGTCCTCGGCGAGGAAGCGCAGCGCGACGTCGTAGGTGGCGCCGCCCCAGCACTCCAGGGACAGCAGGCCGGGCAGGGTGCGGGCCACGGCGGGGGCGACGGCCAGGAGGTCCTTGGTGCGCACCCGCGTGGCGAGCAGTGACTGGTGGGCGTCGCGGAAGGTGGTGTCGGTGACGCCGAGGCCGGGTGACTCGCGCAGGTGCCGGGCGAAACCCTCGGGGCCGAGTTCGACCAGCCGCTGCCGGGAGCCCGCGGGCGGCTCGCCGGCGGGCAGCGGCGGCAGCTTGGTGACGGGGTCCACGGTCCCGGGGCGCTCGCCGTGCGGCTTGTTGACCGTCACGTCGGCGAGGTACGTGAGCAGTTTGGTGCCGCGGTCGGCGGAGGAGCGTGCGGTGAGCAGGTGCGGGCGCTGTTCGATGAACGAGGTGGTGACCCGCCCGGCCTGGAAGTCGGGGTCGTCGAGGACGGCCTGGAGGAAGGGGATGTTGGTGGACACGCCGCGGATGCGGAACTCGGCCACCGCGCGCCGGGCCCGGCCGATCGCCGTCTTGAAGTCCCGTCCGCGGCAGGTGAGTTTGACGAGCATGGAGTCGAAGTGGGCGCTGATCTCCGTACCGGCGTGGGTGGTTCCGCCGTCCAGGCGGATGCCGGAGCCGCCCGGTGAGCGGTAGGCGCTGATCCGGCCGGTGTCGGGGCGGAAGCCGTTGGCCGGGTCCTCGGTGGTGATCCGGCACTGCAGGGCCGCGCCGCGCAACCGCACGGTGTCCTGGGACAGTCCGAGGTCGGCCAGGCTCTCGCCCGCGGCGATGCGCAACTGCGCCTGGACCAGGTCGACGTCGGTGACCTCTTCGGTCACCGTGTGCTCGACCTGAATGCGCGGGTTCATCTCGATGAAGACGTGGTGGCCCGCGCGGTCGAGCAGGAACTCCACGGTGCCCGCGTTGCGGTAGCCGATCTCGCGGGCGAAGCGGACCGCGTCGGCGCAGATGCGCTCGCGCAGGTCCGGGTCCAGGTTCGGCGCGGGGGCGAGTTCGATGACCTTCTGGTGGCGGCGCTGGAGCGAACAGTCCCGCTCGAAGAGGTGGATGACCTCCCCGGTGCCGTCGGCGAGGATCTGCACCTCGATGTGGCGGGGTTCCACGACGGCCTTCTCCAGGAAGACGGTGGGGTCGCCGAAGGCGGAGGCGGCCTCGCGGGAGGCGGCCTCGATGGACTCCCGCAGCGCGGCCGGGTCCTCCACCCGCCGCATCCCGCGCCCGCCGCCGCCCGCGACGGCCTTGACGAAGACGGGGAAGCCGATGTCGTCGGCGGCCCGGACCAGTTCGTCCACGTCGGTGGAGGGGGCCGAGGAGCCGAGCACAGGCACCCCCGCGGCCCGGGCGGCGGCCACCGCGCGGGCCTTGTTGCCGGTCAGTTCGAGGGTGTCGGCGTCCGGGCCGACGAACGTGATCCCCGCCCGCTCGCAGGCGCGCGCCAGTTCCGGGTTCTCGGACAGGAAGCCGTAGCCCGGATAGACGGCGTCGGCGCCCGCCCGGCGCGCCGCGCCGACGATCTCGTCCACGGAGAGGTAGGCCCGCACCGGGTGCCCCGCCTCGCCGATCTCGTAGGCCTCGTCCGCCTTCAGCCGGTGCAGCGAGTTGCGGTCCTCGTAGGGGAAGACGGCGACGGTGCGCGCGCCCAGTTCATAGCCGGCGCGGAACGCGCGGATGGCGATCTCGCCGCGGTTGGCGACCAGTACCTTGCGGAACATCTGGATCCCTTCGGCCTGCCGGTGACGAGGACCATGGTGTCGGTCACACCCCCGGCACGCCATGTGAACCGGGCCACTTGTCGCGCTCACGGGTGCGCGCGGTCGTCCGACGGGCCGTCAGGAGGCCCGGTCCGGGGCCCGACTGTCGCGTATCGTCCGCGGAATTGTCAGTGATCGGTAACAGCGGGATCCCCCGGGGGGGTTTCCCCGTCATCCTGGGTGCACGGCAACACGGAAGACGGCGAGAAGCGGGGCGGGACATGGTGCGGCATGGCGGCGGACGGGGTTGGCACGGGCGGGTGCTGGCGGCGGCTCTCGGGGTGACTGCGGTGGCCGCCGCCACCTCGGTGTGGACCGCGCAGGCCGATCCCTCGGGCGGGGGCAAGGCGCAAGCGGACGCGTCGGCGAGCGCGGACGCGGCGGGCGCGCAGGGCTCGGCCGCGAAGGTGGCGGTGACCATCGCGCACGCCTCGGACAAGGGAGCCCGGGGCGTCAACATCACGATCGACGACGGGCCGGACCCCCACTGGACGCCGCAGGTGCTCCAGGTGCTGCGGGAGAACGGGGTGAAGGCCACCTTCTGCATGGTCGGCACGCAGGCGAAGGCGTACCCGGACATGGTGAAGGCGGTGGTGGCCGCCGGGCACCGGCTGTGCGACCACACGGTGTCGCACGACACCGCCATGGACCACAAGTCGCAGGCCTACCAGTCGCGGGAGATCCTCGACGCCGAGAAGATGATCACGGAGGCGTCGGGCGGCGTCCGGCCGATGTACTACCGGGCACCGGGCGGGGCGTTCACCCCGTACAGCCGTCAGCTCGCCGCCTCCCGGGGGATGCGTCCGCTGGGCTGGAACGTGGACACCAAGGACTTCGAGCACCCCGGCACCGCGGCCATCGTCGCCACCGTAAAGCAGGAGGTCCGCAACGGGCCGACCGTCCTCTTCCACGACGCGGGCGGCGACCGCGCCCAGACCGTGGCCGCCCTGCGCGAGGTGCTGCCCTGGCTGAAGCAGCAGGGGTACTCCTTCGGCTTCCCGGTGCGCTGACCGCGCCCGGCCGGGTACGGCGTGAGGTGGGCGGCGGCCGGGTGGTGCGCTCCTGTCGGTTCAGACGGGGCGCGCCGCCCGGCCGTCGCCGTCCCCGGCCGGTGCGGCGGGCCCGGCCTCCCGACTGGCGGCGAGGGCCGCGACCGTGACGGCGGTCCAGCCCAGCGCGGTCGCGACGGCGGCCGCCCGGCGGACGCGTCCGGTGACGCCCGTCCCGAACAGCGCCGCGTCGCCCACGTCGGAGGCGATGCGGACGAGGGTGGCGGTGACCAGGGCGGGGCCGCGGGGGGCGAGCAGCATGGCCAGCCCGCTCGCCGCGTCGCGCCAGGCGAGTGGGCGCAGGGCCATGGCGGTGTGCGGATGGGTGTTCCCCTCCGGGTCCACCAGGCCCACCGGGCGGGCCAGCCAGTCCGGGCGGTACGCCGCCACGACTCCGTACACGGCCGTCGCCGCCCCGACCGAACGCAGCAGTCCTGTACGCACCGAACGCACCTCCGTTGACGAGAAACCCTGTATGGGAGCAGGACCAGCACAACCGTGGAAGTCCTGTACGAGCGACCGACCCTGACTGCCCTGTTTTCTGTGCGTACATACCCACTTGCGCCTTTTTGGGTGCACAGTGGAGGAGTACTACCCCTAACAGGAGGCGGTCATGATCCTCCTCGGTGTCATTCTGCTCGTCGTCGGTTTCGTCACCGGCATCTCGATCCTGTGGACCATCGGCATCATCCTGGCCGTGATCGGCGCGGTGCTGTGGGTGCTCGGCTCCATGGGGCACGCCGTGGCCGGCCATCGCCACTATTGGTGACCGTCCGCACGGTCGCCCCGCCGTCATCCGCTCTCCCGCGCGTGCCGCGCCCAGCCGGCGCTCCGCTCCGCGCGGGTCCGCCGTACCCACTTGGCCCACCGCGTGCACGGACCCGGTCTATTCCGCGTGGGTCTGGGTAACCGGAGAATCGGAAGAGCAGTAACACAATGTGACAGTTTGAGGCAACCGTATGGCCATCCCGCTTAGGCAGAAGGCGTCGGATGAGCCGGACCGGTACAGGAACACGCCCGCCGCACTGCGCTGGGACGCCCGCTGGGACAGCGGGGCGATCACCGCCGCGGAAGCTCGCGCGGCCGTGGGCAGATTCCTGGACCGCGTTCGTGTCACCGGCCGCACACCCGTCCCAGAACGCGTGGAACAGGACGCGCAACTGGTGGTCAGCGAGCTGATCGCCAATGCGGTACGGCATGCTCCGGGCCCCTGCGGGCTGCGCCTGGAAGCGGAGCCCGAGACCGGGCTCGTCCGGATCAGCGTATGGGACACCTCGCCCCGGCCGCCCCGGCCCCGGCCGCGCGACGGCCGCCGGGTGGGCGGGCACGGGCTCGAAATCGTCGGCGCGCTCAGCCGCAGCCTGACCGTCACGGACCGTGACAGCGGCAAGGAGATCACCGCTCAGCTGCGGCTGCCCTCCCCGTCACGGGAGGGCTGAGCCGCCGGTGGCCGGTCCGGCAGGGTGCCAGGCCTTCTCCCGGGCCGTCCGCCGGCGCCCGCGGCCTCCGGCTGCGGATGCGTCGCCGGGACGGCCGGGCCATGCTGGAGGGGACCACGCCGTGAAGCCGTGAAGGAGTACGCGATGAGCATGATGGACAAGCTCAAGGGGCTGCTCAAGGGGCATGAGGAGCAGACCGGCAAGGGCATCGACAAGGGCGGTGACTACATCGACGAACGCACCCAGGGCAAGTACCGCGGCCAGGTGGACACGGGCCAGGACAAGCTCCGGGAGCAGCTCGGCGACCAGGACCGGGGCCCCGGCACCGGCCAGCCGCCGCGCTGACCCGCGGCTCACCCTCTGAGGACGTTCATTACGGTGCGCGCACCGGGGCGGCGGTGCCCGGTCAGGGAACGCGGGCGACGCCGGCGTAGATGCCGCTGCCCTCGGGGCGCGGCGCCGGGGGCCGCTGGTACCACTCGGTCGCCGTCACGAGGCCGGGCTCGACGAGATCGAGGCCGTCGAAGAAGCGCGCGACCTCCCCACGGGTACGGAAACCGAGGCGGATGCCGCCCTTGGCGTACTCGGCGGTGACCTGCCGCGCCAGTTCCGGATAGAGGTCGGAAGCGGCGTGCGAGAGCACGAGGTAACTGCCCGGGGGCAGCGCGGCGCGCAGTGCGTGGACGATGCCGTGGGCGTCCTGGTCGTCCGGGACGAAGTGCATCAGCGCAATCAGCGAGAGGACCACGGGGCGGTCGAAGTCGAGCACCCTGCGGGCGTGTTCGAGGATCTGGTCCGGGCGGCGTACGTCGGCCTCGATGTAGTCGGTGACGCCCTCGGGCCGGCTGACGAGCAGGGCCTCCGCATGGCGCAGCACGATCGGGTCGTTGTCGGTGTAGACGACCTTGGCGGTGGGGACGGTGCGCTGGACGATCTGGTGCAGGTTCGGCTCGGTGGGGATGCCCGTGCCGACGTCGAGGAACTGGTCCAGGCCGCGGGAGGCGAGCCAGGCCGCGGCCCGGTTCATGAACGCGCGGTTCTGCCGGGCGGCGTCATGGGCCGCGGAGGGCAGCTTGCGGCCGACGGCCTCGTCGACGGGGTAGTTGTCCTTGCCGCCGAGCAGCCAGTCGTACACCCGGGCGGGATGTGCCCTGCTGGTGTCTATCTGCGGGGACGGGAGGTCGGGGGTGCCGGTCGCCATGGCGGACTCCGTCGTGCGAGTGGATCAGGCGGTGATGTCGATCACCGCAGTCTCGCACACTGTTTCCCGTCCCCGTAAGCGAGTTGGGCGTGCCCGGCGTCACGGCGAGGTGGGGGCGCCTCGCGTCACGGCGAGTTGACGCGCCGCGCGTCACGGCGAGTTGACGCGCCGCGCGTCACGACGGGGCCGGTCGCTCCCCGTACACGCGGTGCGGTTCCGCGTCGGCCCACTTGACGTCCAGGCCGAGGCCGGGCCTGGAGGGGTCGGGCCGCAGGGCTCCGCCGTCGGGCGGGAGGGTGCCGTCGAACACCAGGTGCTCGAAGCGGACGTGGTCGTGGAAGTACTCCAGGTGCCGCAGCCGCCGCACGGCGCAGAAGGCATGGGCGGAGACGGCCGGGGCGCAGTGGGCGGAGAGGTCGAGGTGCCGGGCCGCCGCGAGTCCGGCGACCTCCAGGAGTGCGGTGATGCCGCCGCAGCGGGTGACGTCCGCCTGGAGGCAGTCCACCGCGTCCCCCTCGACGAGGTTGACGAAGTCGCGGCTGGTGTAGGCGTACTCCCCCGCGGTGATCTCCAGCCGGGCCGGGCCGTGCTCGCGCAGGAACCGCAGGCCCTCGATGTCCGCGGAGCTGACCGGCTCCTCGAACCACCGCACGTCCCACTCCTCGTGGAACCGGTGCGCCCAGTACAGCGCCTCCTTGCGGCCCAGCGCGCCGTTGGCGTCGGTGAAGACCTCCGGCTCGTCGCCGATCGCCCGGCGCACGGCGGTCAGCCTCCCCGGGTCGCGCCCGGGGTCGCGGGAGGTCTTGAGCTTGACGCGCGGGATGCCCTGCTCGACCCAGCCGGCCAGTTGCTCGGCGAGGCGGTCCTGGGGGTAGTTGGTGAAGCCGCCGCTGCCGTAGACCGGCACCCGGTCGTGGTGGGCGGGCAGGACGTGGACCAGGGGCAGTTCCAGCAGCCGGGCCTTGAGGTCCCACAGGGCGATGTCGGCGGCGGAGACGGCCATGGCGCCCACGCCGGGGCGGCCGGCGTTGCGGATCCGCCGGCCCATCAGTTCCCACAGCGCCGGCGGCGAGCAGATGTCCCGGCCCGTCAGCAGCGGGGCGAGCGTGCCGGACAGGAAAGCGGCGACCGACAGGTCCCCGTACGTGTAGCCGAGGCCGGTCCGTCCGCCGGCGTGCACCCGGACGAGGACCATGGTGGTGGAGCCCCACTCCAGGGTGCCGTCCTGTTCCTCGCCGTCCGGCCCGTCGGTGGGCAGTTCGAAGGCGTGGACGTCGACGGCGTCGATCCGCGCGGGCTCCATGGCTGTCTCCTTCGGGGTCGGCGCTGCCGTTCTGTGCGTGTGACCCGCGGGCCGGGTGCGTAAACGGCACGGCCCAACGGGCCACCGTCCCGGCGCACACGGCGGGCGCGACACACCGGGTGGGTCACCCCTGGGGCGGAACGTGCGCGGCAGGCGGCGGAAGTCCTGCATGAGGCGGTCGCGGAGCGGGTCCGAATGAAGCACTCCGTGCGCCTATCCCGACCCGTCCTGGACGCCGGGCGCAGCCGTCCACCGATGGGAACCCGCCGTGCAGACCTCGACCAGCGTCCCGGGACGCGGTGCCCGTCGCACCCTGCCCTCCCGGCACTGCGGCACGCACTCCGGCGGCGACGAGGGCCTCGTCCGGGTCGCCTGCACGGGCTCGGTCGAGACGGTCGGCCGGTGCGGCCCGCGGCGAGAGCACGCCTTCCTGCCGTACGCGGTGCCGACCGTGGCCGGGAAGGTCCGGCGTCATGTGCGCGACTGCGCGGGGGGCCTGCGGGGCCTGAGGGCCCGGTGGGACGAGCACCGGCCGCGGGCGGACCAGGTGCCGCCGCGCCGCTCGGGGCACGGCCACGGCGGCAGGCCGGCCGGGCCGGAACGGGCCGCGGGGACGGCTCTGGAGGACGTCCGGCCGGCCCTCGGGGCAAAGCGGGCGCTGCGTCCGGCACCGCTGGACGAGGAGCGCGGGTCCGGCCGCGCGGGGCCGCGGGCCGAGACGCCGGGCGCCTGGGAACCCGCGCCCGACCCGGCCACCGAGCGGGTGGCGCCGCGGGCCGGGCCGCGCGCCCTGCCCGCGCGGGAGCGCCGGGTGCCGGGCCCGTCCTTCCCTGAGCCGCCGACCCGGTGGCGGGTGGCCCGGGCAGTGGGTCCGGCCCGGACACACATGTCCCGTCCGGCCGCGCCGAGTTGCGCGCGGCCGCGGGACCGCCGGGTGTGGCGGTGCGGCGCGCCGCCGGCGCGCGGGCGCCGCCTCGGGCGCCGGGCCACCGCCGCGCCACACCGCCGATGCCTGTTCTCGCCCACCGGCGGGCGGCCACTCCCCCGCTTCCCGCCGCGGAACCCGAGGTGATCCATGCGCGTCCTGCTCGTCCATCCCAGTGCCCTGATGTACTCGGAGATCTTCCTCAGGCTGGAGCCGCTCGGCCTGGAGCGGGTGGCCGCGGCGGCCCGTGACGCCGGGCACGAGGTGCGGGTGGTCGACCTCCAGGTGCTGCGGCACCGGGATCCGCGCCAGGTCGTGCACTCCTTCCGGCCCGAGGCGGTCGGCTTCGGGCTCAACTACCTGGCGAACATCCCGGAGGCCATCGGCCTGTCCCGCGCCGTCGAACAGGTGCTGCCGCGGTGTTTCGTCTTCTTCGGCGGGCACAGCGTCTCCTTCGTCGCCGACGACGTGCTGCGCCAGGCGGGCGGGGCCGTCGACGCGGTGGTGCGGGGCGAGGGGGAACCGGCCGTGGCGCCGCTGCTGCGGGCGGTGCGCGAGGGGGGCCTGCAGGAGGTTCCCGGGATCGTCACGACGGACGGGCACGGTCCGGCGCCGCTCATGATGCACGGCATCGACGAGCCGTGCCCGGCGCGCGACCTGATGCGCCATCGCCGCCGCTACTTCATCGGCGAGCTGGACCCCTGCGCCTCGATCGAGTTCACCCGCGGCTGCCCGTGGGACTGCTCCTTCTGCTCCGCCTGGACCTCCTCCGGACGCAGTTACCGCAAGGCGAGCCCGCGCGCCGCCGCGGACGAGCTGGCCTCCACCGCCGAGCCGGACGTCTTCATCGTCGACGACGTCGCCTTCATCCGGCCCGAGCACGGCAACGACATCGCCGCCGAGCTGGAACGCCGCGGGGTCCGCAAGCAGTACTCCCTGGAGACCCGCCGACGTGCTGCTGCGCAACACCGAGGTGTTCGAGCGCTGGACCCGGCCGGGCCTGCGCTACATGTTCCTCGGCATGGAGGCCCTGGACTCCGAGGGCCCGGACCTGTTCCGCGAGCGAGTCGACCCGGACGACAACTTCCGTGCTCTGCACACGGCACGGCGGCTGGGGATCAACGTGGCCGTCAACCTCACCGTCGATCCGGCCTGGGACGAGGAACGCTTCCGCCCGGTGCGCGAGTTCGCCCTGTCCGTGCCGGAGATCGTGCACCTGACGGTGATGACCCCCTATCCGGGCACGGGGATCTGGCACACCGAGTCCCGGCGGCTGCCCGGCCTTCGGACGGGCCGGCCGACCGGACGCCCTGAGGCGGCGGCGAGTCACTGGTTCAGCGCGTGGAGGACGCTCATGTCACACACACATCCCGGTCTGGAGGCGTCGCGGCGGCCCGCGCGTCCTCCCCGGGCCGGCACCGGCGAACGGGTCCGGGACTACCTGACCACGACGGACCACAAGAAGATCGGCAACCTGTACCTGGTCACCTCGTTCGGCTTCTTCATGGCCGCCGGCATCATGGCGATGCTGATGCGGGCGGAACTGGCCCGTCCGGGGCTGCAGATCATGAACGAGGACCAGTACAACCAGCTGTTCACGATCCACGGCACCATCATGATGCTGCTGTTCGCGACACCGACGTTCGCCGGGTTCTCCAACGCGATCATGCCGTTGCAGATCGGTGCCCCGGACGTCGCCTTCCCCCGGCTGAACGCCCTGACCTACTGGTTCTTCCTGTTCGGCGGGATCACCGTGGTGTCGGGGTTCGCGGTCGACCTGGGCGCGGCTCCCTTCGGCTGGTTCGCGTACGCGCCGCTCAACAGCGCCGAGCACAGCCCCGGGCACGGCGGCGACCTGTGGGCCATGGGGCTGGTCGTGGCGGGGTTGAGCACCACCCTGGGCGCCGTCAACTTCATCGCGACGATCCTGTGCCTGCGCGCGCCGGGCATGACCATGTTCCGGATGCCGATCTTCACCTGGAACGTGCTGTTCACCTCGATCCTGGTGCTGCTGGCCTTCCCGGTGCTCACCGCGGCGCTGCTGGCGCTGGAGGCCGACCGCAAGCTGGGCGCGCACATCTACGATCCCGCCAACGGCGGGGCACTGCTGTGGCAGCACCTGTTCTGGTTCTTCGGCCACCCGGAGGTCTACATCGTGGCGCTGCCGTTCTTCGGCGTGGTCACGGAGATCATCCCGGTCTTCAGCCGCAAACCGGTCTTCGGGTACGTCGGCATGGTGGGAGCGACCATCGCGATCACCATGCTGTCGGCCACCGTGTGGGCCCACCACATGTTCGCCACGGGCGGGGTCCTGCTGCCGTTCTTCTCCATGCTGTCGTTCCTGATCGCGATTCCCACCGGGGTGAAGTTCTTCAACTGGATCGGCACGATGTGGAAGGGCAGTCTCTCCTTCGAGACCCCGATGCTGTGGACGGTCGGGTTCATGGTCACCTTCCTGCTGGGCGGGCTCAGCGGGGTCCTCATCGCCTCCCCGCCGCTGGACTTCCACCTCACCGACAGCTACTTCATCGTGGCCCACCTGCACTACGTGCTCTTCGGGACGATCGTCTTCGCGACGTTCGGCGGCCTGTACTTCTGGTGGCCCAAGATCACGGGGAAGCTGCTGGACGAGCGGCTGGGCCAGATCCACTTCTGGACGCTCTTCGTCGGCTTCCAGACGACCTTCCTCGTCCAGCACTGGCTCGGTGAGAGCGGCATGCCGCGGCGCTACGCCGACTACCTCGCGGCCGACGGGTTCACGGCGCTCAACACCATCTCGTCGATCGGCGCCTTCCTGATCGGCCTGTCCACCCTGCCGTTCCTCTACAACGTGTGGCGGACGGGCCGCCACGGCACGCAGGTGGACGTGGACGACCCGTGGGGGTTCGGCCGCTCCCTGGAGTGGGCGACGTCCTGTCCCCCGCCCCGGCACAACTTCACGGCGCTGCCGCGCATCCGGTCCGACTCGCCCGCCTTCGACCTGCACCATCCCGATGTCCTGCGGGAGCTGCCGCCCGCCGGGCACGGGGCCGCGGAGCCCACACCCGACACCCTGGGGACGCAGAGCGAATGAAATCCGAGGCCTACCTCTTCGCCGGCGTGGCCGTGTTCTTCCTGCTCACCGACGCGGCCTACATCTGGTTCGCGCGGGAGCCCGCGGGCATCGCCGCGCTGACGGTGTCCTGCTTCATGTCGTCCGTGATCGCCTTCTTCTGCCTGATCAACCACCGGCGCAAGGGCGCGCGCCCGGAGGACCGGGCCACCGGGGAGATCCGCGAGCGCAGTGGTCGCGTCGACTTCTTCCCCCCGCACAGCGGGCACCCGGTGGTGACCGCCGCCGGGGTCACGCTGTGCGCCGTCGGGGTCGTGTACGGGTTCTGGCTCTTCATGATCGGCTTCGGAGTCCTCGCCGCCGGGCTGATCGGCATGGTACTGGCGTTCGTGGGCCGCCAGGACGGCTGACCGCCCGGCGGAGTCGCGGGACTTACATGAGATTTCGGGATAAATGGCGCATAAGTCACCCGTACGGGGGAACCCTTGCATAGAGCAAAGGAACCCCCTTTTGGAGAGGAGACGACAGGAATGTCGTATCCACATCGCTCCAGTGACACGGGCGCCCATCCGGAGATGATGGGCTCGCATCCCGAGATGGCGGAGATGCGGGAACGGCTCGAGCGCACCGCCTCGAGCGGCCCGGCGATCGCCATCGAGGGCCTGGTCGTCCTGGCCGGCCTCTACGCCGCGATCTCACCGTGGGTCGTGCACTTCGCGATCCAGCCCGCCCTCACCGTCAACAACCTGATCGTCGGCATCACCATCGGCGTGATCGGGCTCGGCCTGGCATTGGCCCCGGAACGCATGTTCAGGCTGGCGTGGGCGCTCGTGCCGCTCGGCGTGTGGCTGTTCATCTCCCCGTGGGTGGTCACCCTCACACACGGCGCGCGGGCGGGCATCATCTGGAACAACTGCTGGGTCGGTGCGGTGACGGCCGCCCTGGGTCTGGCCGCGATGGGGCTGACGATCGGCGTCGGACGCGGTCGTCGCGCCCACCACTGACACAACCCACCGCTGACACGAAGGAACACGTCGTGCCCGCACGCCCCGTGCGGACACGGCGTGTGTCACTCCCCGGCGGGGCCCGCACCGCCCGCCACCGGATCGGCCGTGCGGCCGGCGATCTGCAGGCGCTCCTCCGCCGTGGTGGGCATGTCCACCCGCCGGCCGTAGTACCAGGCGCTGAGCGAGGCCTGCAGACGGCGCCGCAGCGGAGCACCCGGGCCCGGGTGCTCCAGCGGCAGCGGGATGTCCCTGACCAGGAGCTTGTAGCGGTGCCGCGGGTCGATGCCCTCATGGCTCTCCGCCATCCCGCCGGGCAGGTCCTGGTACACCACGCCCGTCTCCTCGCCCTCCTCCAGCAGCTGCCGCTCGTGCCGTTGCAGCGCCAGGCAGATCCGCTTGGTGATCAGATAGGCGAGGACGGGCCCCAGGAAGAACGCCGCCCGGAAGATCCAGGTGAGGCCGTTGACGGAGACCTGGAAGGTGGTGGCGATCACGTCGTTGCCGCCGGCCAGCAGCAGGACGGCGTACCAGACGACGGCCGCGACGCCGAGGCCGGTGCGCACGGGCCGGTCGCGCGGCCGGTCGCACAGGTGGTGCTCCACCAGGTCGGCGGTGATCCACCGTTCGAAGGCCGGGTAGCAGTAGAGCAGGAGGAACAGCAGGGCAGGCAGCACCACCGCGGGCAGTACGACGTTCCACATGAAGGTGTGTCCGGCGACGTTCCACTCCACGCCGGGCATCAGCCGCAGCGCGCCCTCCAGGAACCCGACGTACCAGTCCGGCTGGGCGTCGGTGGAGACCTGGTCGGGGACGTAGGGGCCGTAGTCCCAGACGGGGTTGATCTGGGCGATCCCCGCCAGGACGGCCATCACGCCGAACACGATCAGCTGCAGCCCGGTGGACTTGCCGACGAAGGAGGGATACATGGGCTGCCCGACGACGTTGCGGTTGGTCTTTCCCGGCTCGGACCACTGTGTGTGTTTCAGGTACACCACCATGATCAGGTGCAGGGTGATCAGGGCCACCAGCAGCCCCGGCACGAACAGGACGTGCACGATGTACAGCCGCCGGATGATCGCCTGCCCCGGGAAGGGGCCGCCCCAGGCGAAGAAGGCGAAGTACGTGCCGACCACCGGGATCGACTGCACGATGGAGTTGGCGGTGCGCAGCCCCGTGCCGGAGAGCAGGTCGTCGGGGAGGGAGTAGCCGCAGAACCCCTCCAGGAGGGCCAGCAGGAACAGGGTCACGCCCACGAACCAGTTGATCTCACGCGGCCTGCGGAAGGCGCCCGTGAAGAAGATCCTCAGCATGTGCACCCCGATGGCCGCCACGAAGACCAGGGCGGCCCAGTGGTGCATCTGCCGCATCAGGAGCCCGCCGCGCACGCCGAAGCTCAGGTCGAGGGTGGTCTCGTACGCCTTCGAGACCAGCAGTCCCCGCAGCGGTCCGTACGTCCCCCGGTACGGCACCTCGGCCAGGCTCGGATCGAAGAAGAGCGTCAGGAAGCTCCCCGTGAGCACCAGCAGGACGAAGCTGTACAGGGCGATCTCGCCCAGCAGGAAGGACCAGTGGTCCGGGAACGCCTTGCGCAGCAACTGCCCGGCCAGTTCCGAGACCGGCGCCCTGCGGTCGGCGACGACGTACGCCTGGAACGCGGCCTGCCGCGCCCTCGCCTCGACCCGCGCCCTGCGCCGCCGCATCAGCACGCCCGCATCACGCCCCTCACGCGTCTGTACGTGTCATGACGTCGCACGCCGTGACACATGTCGTCTCCGGCGTCCGCCGGGCGGCCCGGTGGCGCGGCGGGCACGCAACGCCCGCCTGCCAGGTGCTTCAATCTTGGGTGTGCGCTCCGGGCGCATCGCGCAGGCGTGCCGGGAGCACCCCCATTGCCACACGGCGGACCCCCGTGGTGCCGGTCGCGACGGACCGGTCGGCGAGGCGAGCGCCGAGCGGCCCGGCGCCTCAGCGAGGAGCAGGAGTGGACAGTCGTAGCGGCATCGTCGGCCAGCTGACGCGGGACCACCAGCGGATCCGGGGCCTTTTCGACCGCATCCGGTCCACCCGCCCGGGCAGCGGCGAGCGGTCGGCCCTGGTCGAGCGGGCCTGTGCGGAGCTGGTGCGGCACACGGTCGTGGAGAAGGCCTGCCTCCACCCGGCGGTGCGCCGGTACCTGCCGGACGGTGACCGGTGGGCGGAGCGCGAACTGAGCGCGCACCAGGAGCTGGAGGAGCTGCTGGTGGACCTGGAGGCCGCCGCCCCGGACGGCGAGGAGTTCGGGCGGCTGCTGCTCGCGGTCGTCACCAGGGCGACGGAGCACATCGTCGAGGAGGAGCAGCTGCTCTTCCCCCGCCTGCAGGCCCTGTGCCCCGCCGAAGCGCTGCGGGAGCTGGGGGCCAGGGCGCGCACCGCCGCCGCGTCCGCGCCGACCCGCCCCCGGCCCGCCGCCCCGGACGCGGCCCCTCTGGTCAGACTCACCGCCCAGGTCTGGGGCCCGCTGGACCGCCTGAGGGATCTGGCCTCGCGCCGCGGACGCAGGTGAGAAGGCCCGGCCTCCGGATGGCCGGGGGCGACGGCGTGTTCCCGGTGGTCGCACCGCGGTGGTGACGCGGGGCGCTCGTGGTGGATTCGGCGCGTCGGCCCTCGCCCTGAGGGGTACTGCGGAGCTACGGACCGCACCGCACTGCCCGTGCGGGGGCCGGGTCCTTCTTCGCGTACCCGGTGGGCCGGGGCCCGCCGGCGGCACGCCCGCGGCCAACGCCGTATCCGCCGCAGCGCCGGACCCGAAGGAGTCCGCCCGTGAACGTCGATCGCGAACTCGCGCGGATCGAGAAGCACCTGGTGACGCAGGACCCGCTCCTGGCGTCGAAGCTGAAGACGTTCGAGCAGATCACCGCCCCCCGCCCGAGGACGGCGGGCCGGCGGCACGCGTTCCTCCTCGCCGCCGTCGTCCTGGCCCTGCTCGCCCTCGCCTCCGCCCTCGCCGCCGGCACGGCCGCCGAGCACCCCAGGCCGCCGCAGGTGGTCCGGGAGCATCCGACGGGGACCGGTCAGGAGCGGGATGGCCGGTGACGGCTGGGCCGGGTGGACGCCCGTGCGTTGCGGCCGGGCGGGCGCGCGTGCAAAGTGGCGGTCGTGAAGCGCCACGTGCCGCGGGTCCGGCAGGCGGTGCTCCGCCTGGAGCACCGGCTCGGCGCCTACGCCCTGGTCCGGCGCGGCCGCGACCTGGAGCTGATGCACCGGGCCATGGGGTTCGCCACCCTCTCCCTCGTCACGCTGGCGCCCCTGCTCATCGTCGTGGCCGCCGCCGATCCGCTCGGCGAGGGCGGGTTCGCGTCGTGGCTCGTGGACGGCATGGGGCTGTCGGGCCGCTCCGCCCGGGTCCTGACCGACATCATCACCCCGCCGGTCAAGGTGATCGGCACCACGAGCGTGTGGGGCGGGATCCTGCTGGCCGTGTTCGGGGTGTCCTTCGCGGGCAGTGTCCAGAACGGCTACGAACGCATCTGGGGCCTGCCGCCGGGACCCTGGCACCGGGTGTGGCGGCAGGTCACCTGGCTGGGGGTACTGACCGCGTACCTGTACCAGGAGGTGCTGAACGGGCACCAGTTCCACGGCCTGACCCGGATCGCGGTGTCCGCGACGACGGGGGCGCTGTTCTTCTGGTGGGGCCAGCACTTCCTGCTGGGCGGACAGCTGCGCTGGCGGACCCTGCTGCCGGGCGCTCTGGCCACCATGATCGGTCTGGGCGGCCTGCGCGTCTTCTCCTACCTGGTCTTCACTCCGCTCATCGTCGACAACGCGATCAGCTACGGCACCGTCGGGATCGTTCTCGTCGTCGAGTCGTGGCTCACGGGGGTCGGTTTCGTCGTCTACGGCGGCGCCATGTTCGGCCGCTGGTTCTGCGAGCACCACTGGATGCCGCACAGGAAGTAGCGCGCCCGGCGGGCCGGGCGGGGCACCCGGCCCCGCGCAGGTTTGGTGAAGCGGGCGGCGGGATACTCCGTGACCGCCCAGCCCGTCCGAATCGCGGGGTGCCCGCAGCCCGGCTGCGCGGCCCCGCCTTCCCGTCGCAGCCGAGGTCGGTCGCCGTGTCCCACGCTCCTGCCCGGTCCCGCTCCGCCGCCGTAGCGATCGGAGCCGCCGTCGCCCGGACGGCGGGCGTCCGGGCCGGTCACCGCGGTCCGTCCCGGTGCACGCCGCGGCGCCCGTGCCCGGCCGCGGGCCGGCCCACGGACCCGGGCGAACGCCGGTGAGCGCACTGACGATCGTGCTCGCGCTGTGCGCGGCCCTGTCCAACGCCTCGGCGTCGGTGCTCCAGCGGCGGGCCGCGACGGACGAGTCCACGAGCGGCTCCGGGGCGCGTCAGGCGCTGCGCTGGCTCGTACGGGTGCTGCGGCGTCCGTACTGGCTCGCGGGCGCCGGGCTGCTGGGGCTGTCCACCCTGTTGCAGGCGGCGGCGCTGGCCGTGGGCAGTCTGTCGCTGGTCCAGCCCCTGCTGGCCAGCGAGCTGCTGTTCACGCTGGCCGTCGGCAGCGTCGTCTTCCGGCGGCTGCCGGACCGGCGGACCTGGCTGGCGTTCGCCGCGCTCGCCGTGGGTCTTTCCCTCTTCCTCGGGGCGGCCTCGCCCTCGAAGGGGCAGACCACGGCCGAGCCCCACCTCTGGCTCCTGGTGGGCGCGGTGGTCCTCGGCGTGGTGGCCGCCGTCGTGACCGCGTCCCGCCTGGTGCGGGGCGCCGCGCGGGCCGCACTGCTGGGGCTGGCGTCCGCGGTGTCGTTCGCGGCGACGGCCGCGCTGCTCAAGGAGGTCATGGGGCGGCTCGGGCAGGGCGGCGTGGGCGCCGTGCTGACGCAGTGGCCGCCGTACGCGACGCTCGTGGTCGGCGGGCTCAGTTTCCTGCTGCTGCAGAGCGCCTTTCGCGCCGGGAGCCTGACGGCGTCCCAGCCCGCGCTCACCCTCGGGGACGCCCTGACGAGCGTCGCCCTGGGCTGGGTGCTGTTCCAGGAGTACATCGGGCTCGGGGTGCGGGTGGTGCCCGAGGCGATCGGGGTCGCCCTCATCGGTGCGGGCAGTGTGGGGCTGGCCCGTGCCACGGCCACGGACGGCGGCTGGGACACCACGCCGGACGAGCGGGGCGGGCCGGGGCCCGACGCCGCGCGGTCCGCCTCCCAGCGGTCCTGACCAGGCACGCGCGGGTCCGCGCCGTCTCTCCCGCGGAGGGGGCCCCTGGAGATCCCCGAGGGCCCCCTCCGAGTCTCCTTCCGGGGAGTTCACTCCTCCCTCAGCAGGGCCTCCACCGCCGCGTGCAGTTCGGCGGGGGTGGTGCCGCCGACCGTGCGCACCATGCCCCGGCCGTCGACGAGCACATTGGTGGGGACGCCGCGGATGCCCAGGCGGGCGGCGTACTCGCCCGTGCCGTCCAGGAGCACGGTGGCGCCGATGTCCCAGACCGCGGCGAAGTTCGCCGCCTCCTGCCGGGGGTCGGTGTTCTCCCAGACGTTGATCAGGATGACGTCCAGCCCGGACCGGGCCGTACGGCGGCGCAGCTCTTCGAGGACCGGCGCCTCCGCGTTGCACGGGCCTCACCAGCTGGCGAAGAAGTTGATCACGTATTTGCGCTCGGCCCACTCCCGCGACGTGCGGATGCGGCCGCCGCGCAGATCGGGCAGTTCGAACGCGGGCAGCGGCCGGCCCACCAGGGGATGCACGGCGGGCAGGACCGGCCCCGGCAGCCAGGGGCGGTGCACGAAGCTGAGGGTGCCACTGCCCGCGTTGGACACGAGCAGGGTGTCGGAGACGGGGTCGAGGGCGCAGTCCCCGGGGGCGTTGCCCACGGTGATGCGGTGGGCCTCGCGGCCGGCCGCGGTGTCCAGGACGCTCACGGTGCCGGCGCCGCGGTTGCAGACGTACAGCCGCTCGCCCGCCGCGTCCACGCACATGCCGACGGGCGCCCGCTCCACGGGCACCTCGTCGAGCACGGCGCCGGTGGCGAGCGCCACCCGGGTCACCGTGCCGTGCAGGGAGCTGGCCACGTACAGGTGTCCGGCGGCCGGGTTCGCCACCGCCTTGCAGGGGCCCTCGCGCACGGCGATCCGCTCCAGCGGGCGCAGCGCGGCGGCGTCGAACACGGTGACGGAACCGGCCATGAAGTTGGCGCAGTAGCCCCGGTCGCGCTCGGTGTCGACGGCGATGCTGCCCGCGCCCAGTTCGGCGGGCACCGTCCCGACCACCTCCAGACGGTCGGCGTCGATGGCGGTGACCGTGCCGTCGGCGGTGTTGCCGGAGTAGACCCGGCGCAGCCCCGGGTGGTGGCCGAGCCCGGCGGGGTAGGCCCCGACCGCCAGTTGCGCGAGACGGGCGCCGGTCACGGCGTCGAGCACCGTGACCGTGTCGGAGCGCGCGTCCGCCGAGAAGATCCGCCCGGTCGGCCGGTCCAGGACGATCGGGATCGGCTCCCGGCCCACCTCGGCCCGCCACACGAGGGCCGCCCGGTCCAGGTCCAGGGCGACGACCGCGTCGCTGCGCGAGCAGGCGACGTACACGCGCCGCCCCTCGGGGTCGACGACGACCGCCTCGGGCCCCTTGCCCACGGGGCAGTGGACCCGTACGCGGTGGGAGAGGTCGACGGAGCAGGCGGGTCCCTGCTCCGGCCGGTCGCGGTCCTCCATGTCTGAGGGGTGCACGGATGGGGACGGGTTCAAACAGGCGCGGCGGCCCGGGTGGACGCCTCTAGGCCAGGTGCGCCTCCAGTGCCGCTCGTACGCCTGATTCGACGGCGCCCTCGATCCACGACGGCTTGACCGAGGTGTGGTCCCCGGCGAAGCGCAGCGGTCCCTCCGGGGAGCGGATGTACCCGAGGAGCTCCGTGTGCTGGCCGGGGAGCAGTACGGACGCCTCGCCGTAGGCGTAGGGGTCGCGCAGCCAGCTCTGGGTGCGGCCGGCGCCGGTGTAGAAGACCTCCAGCCGCTGCCCGTAGACCTGCTGGAGGCCGCGCAGGGCATAGGGGTAGCGGGCCTCGTCGTCGAAGGAGTCCCAGCGGGAGGCGTCGTCGGCCCAGCTGTAGGAGGCCAGTACCACTCCGCCCTTGCTGCCGGACACCGGATGCGAGGGGTTGATCATGAAGCGGTTGGAGTTGTCCGAGACGGACCCGCCGCCGACGATGTGCGCGGCCTCCGGCTGGTCGCGGCCGGCCCAGCGGGTGGCGGCGTAGTGAGCCCGCTGCGCCGGGCTGATGTGGCCGCGCGGCACGGAGGGGTGGGCACCGAGCAGGCTGCCGTCGGCGGGTGCCTTGCCGCGCCGGTACTCGTCGTAGAGGCCCGGCCTGATCGCGTCGAGCGCGCGTTTCCAGTCGGCTTCGGTGAACTCCCACCAGCGGCGGCTGAACTCCAGCAGCACCTTGGTAGCGCTGTCGTAGTGCAGTTCGGCGACGGCACGGCGTTTGCCGTACGTCATCAGCGGGGCGACCTGCACCTGCCGCAGGCCGGAGAACGGCACGGTGACGATCGCCAGGTCACCGGTGAACTGCTCGCGCACGACCTTGCCGTCGCGGCCCTCGGAGACGGTGTCGATCCAGACGTGCGGACCGTCACGGCGTACGTGCGGGGCGTCGTCGGAGCCGCTGGCCCGCTGCCGGTCGGCGTCCCAGTACTCGATGCGCGTCGCGCGCCGGTCCGGGCGCAGCACGTCCAAGACCTGGTGCAGCAGCGCGTCCGGGAGCGTCGCCGTGCCGCCGACCAGCTCCCAGAAGGCGGTGTCCGGGCTGATCAGGGACTGGCTGATGAAGCTGTGGATGAAGGACAGCGGCAGCCGTGAGGTCAGGTTCTCCAGGGTGCCGATCAGGTCGATGGTGCGCTCGTCGAAACCTGCCTGCTCCGTCAGGAACCGGAACATGGACCAGTCGCCGTAGCGCTGGACGACCCGCGCCCAGCCCCGCACCCGTTCCGGCATGGGCTTGTCGATCCGCTTGCCGTCGGGGCCGACCGTGCTGAACTCGTCGCGCACGGGGTCGAGGGCGCTGCCGAGGATCTTCGAGGAGGGCGTGTCCCAGTATTTGCGCGGCACGCCGAACGACTGGTTGACGCGGCGCGGGGATCGCGCGTACTCGGAGCGGCGGACGCGGATGCCGTTGACGTGCAGCCAGGCGTGGTTGACGGGTTTGCCGGAACCGTCGACGTCGATGAGGTGGAACGGCCGTTTCCTCAGCCCGAGCTGGTCGATCAGGTGCATCACCAGCGGGTGGCTGCCGGGGATGCGCATCGCGCCGGCCTCCGCGTACTGCCGCCGGTCGGTGAACGGCTGCGCGGCGCGCTCGTGGCCTCCGGTGCGGAAGGTCTTGATGCGGCCTCCTACGCGGTTGCCGTTGGCCTCCAGCAGGGTCACGTGGTGTCCGGCGCGCTTGAGCAGCCAGGCGGCGACGAGTCCGGCCGGGCCGGCGCCCACGACCAGGATCTTCTTGGCCGCCTTCGTGCGGGCACGGGGCAGTCCGGAGCCGAGGATCTTCTCGTACTGCGGTACGAGGGGTTCGTCGTGGGCGTCGACGACCAGCAGGGCGCGGGCGACGGCGAGGCAGGTGTCCCAGTCCGCGGTGGCGCGGGGCGTCGAGGGGGCCTGCCGCGGGTCGGCGGGAGCGGCCGGGGCGCCCGGTGCGGCCGGGGGCGCTGCCGCGGAGGCGGGTTCGCCGGTGCCCAGAGCGAGGGCGCCGGCGCCGGCGGCCGTACCGGCGGCGGTCGTGAACCGCCGCCGGGACAACGGGGGTTGGCTGGCTGCGGTGCGGAGTTCATGCATGGGTCCTGGATAGGGCACCGGCCGGGTGCCCCGGGCGGGCGATGATCACCGGTCACCTGAACGAGCGAGCGCGGGGAGCAACACGCCCTCGCGCGCCGCTCGTTCACGTGGGTGCGCGCTTCCGCACGCCCCCCGGACGCCACCGGCGGCCCGGAGGAAGGGGTTTGCCCGCTCCCCCGCCGCGAGGTCATGGACCGGGTGCCGCCTTCGCCACCGTCCGGCCGGGTCCCGGCACCGCCGGGGGGTCCTCCTCGGCCAAGGTCACCTCGACGCCGCCCGCGCAGCGCGCCACCACGTTGTAGAGGAAGGCGCACAGCGTCGTGAAGGCGGTGACCAGCACGACCGTGACGACGGCGAACAGCGTCACCGCGCTCGCCGTCGGCCAGGGGTCCTGGCCCAGCAGCCGCAGCAGGATCCACACCGGCGGCATGGTGACGGCCGCGCACAGGACCAGCCCCAGCGAGAGCAGGAAACCGGACACCATCAGCGTCCACGGTTCGGCGGTGTCCAGGCGCAACCGTGCGCTGCCGGCGTACCAGGGCCGCGGCCCGGAACCGGTCGTCGGCGGTTCCGCCCCGGCGGGGGCGCCGGTGGCGGTGCCGGTGCCGGTGCCGGTGCCGGTGCCGGTGCCGGTGGCACTCTCGGTGGCGGTGCCGGTGGCACTCTCGGTGGCGGTGACCGTCTCGGCCCCCGCGGCTGTGCCGGAGGCGGCCTCCGCGGCTGTGCCGGCTTCGGCGACGGCCCCCGCGGTTATGTCGGTCTCGGTCTCGGTCTTGGTCTCGGTCTCGGTCGCGGTCTCGGTCTCGGTCTCGGTCTCGGTGGCTGTGTCGGCACCGGTTCGGGTCTCGGTGGCCGCATCGGTGCCGGCGGCGGTGGCGGCGCCGGACCTCCGGCCGGTGCGTGCAGCACCCTCCGTGCCCTCGGCGCGCTCGGTACGTCTGCTGCTCCGGCCCATGTCTGTCTCCTCCACAGGTGAGAGTCACGGCACGGTTCCCGGCGCTCCGCTCGTCACCGCGTCGGGCGAGCGGAACCCGGGCCTCGGCGGAGCCGCGCCATCCATGCGCCTTCGACGCTATGCGCGGCGGTGCGGGCCCGCACGCGCGGCTCACCCGAACGGCCGGGCGGCGTCCGGGGCCGGGGCGGGCGAGGGTGCCGGGGCGGCCGTCGGTGATCCGTAGGCGATCTGTCGGCGGCGGCTGACACGTTGGGTGACGGGCAGCCCGCCGCGGGCGCCCCGGCCCGTCCGTCCGCCGCTCGCAAGGGAACCGCCATGTCACCGTCCACCTCCTCCGTACCGCACTGGGACGTCGGCCGGCCGCCGCGCGCGGACGGCCGCGTCTTCCTGGTCACCGGCGGCAACGCGGGTATCGGGTACTTCGTCGCGGAACAGCTCGCCGCCTCGGGGGCCGAGGTCGTGCTGGGCAGCCGCGACCCGCGGCGGGCCGAGGCCGCGAAGGCGTCGCTGCGCGACCGGGTGCCCGGTGCTCGCGTACGCGCCGTGCGGATGGACCTGGCCGATCTCTCCTCGCTCCCGGCCGCCGTGGAGTCACTGGGAGTGCAGCGGCTCGACGCGGTCGTGCTGAACGCGGGGATCGCGCTGGACGACCCGCCGCGCCGGGTCTCCGCGGCGGGCCACGAGCTGATGTTCGCGACCAACCACCTCGGTCACTTCGCGCTCACCGCACGGCTGATGCCCCTGCTGGCCGCCGCCCCGGCGGCCCGGGTGGTGACCATGGGCAGTTTCGCGGCCAGGTCCGAGCGGCTGGACCTGGCGGACCCGCAGTCCGTGCGCGACTACCGGCCCAAGCGCACCTACGGCCGGTCCAAGCTCGCGCAGATGTACTTCGGTCTCGAACTCGACCGGCGTCTGCGTGCCGCGGGCAGCGCGGTGCGCAGTGTGGTCGTGCACCCCGGGGGTGCCCTGGACTCGCTCACCCCGCCGCGCCCGCTGGTGCACACGCGGACGGCGGGCGCGCGGCTGCTCGGTCTGCCGGCGGCCACCGTGCTCCAGGGCAAGGACGCGGGGGCCTGGTCCGCCGTGCGGGCGGTCCTCGACCCGGCCGTGCGGGGCGGGGAGCTGTGGGGGCCGCGCGTCCTGGGGCTGCGCGGCAGGCCGCGCCGCGAGCCGGTCTGGCCGCACCTCACCGACGGCGCCGTCGCCGCCGAAGTCTGGCGTCTCAGCGGCGAGTTGGCGGACGTCGAACCGCCGGTGGGGGAACGCGGAGAGGCTGAAGGCCTGAGGAACTGAGAGGCCGAGGGGCCGCGGGGGCCCAGGAGCCGGGGGCCCAGGGGCCGGGGAGACGCCCCCCGTACCGCCCCTTGGTGGATCAGTGATCGGCCGAGGACGCGTCAAGGGCGCGGAGCGGCCGTCTCGAGGCGCACGAAGGGGATCGACTCGCCCACCCTGCGGTAGGAGGCCTCGCTGCCGTCCACGGCGAAGCCCATGTAGGCGCACAGGCGCCGGGCGAGCCGGGGGTGGTGGGGCGCGTAGCGCGCCATGATGTCGCCGCCCTCCTGCGGCGGCAGGAACCGCGCGGTCACCCGGTGGCGGCGGTTGCCGACCTGGATCACCGTCTCCGGTCGCCTGCGCAGGTTCTGGTACCAGTCCGCGCGGGGCCCGAATCCGGAGACGATGGTCCAGCTGGCGCCCGCCGGGTCGCGGGTGACCACTTCGAGGACCACGGTGCGGTCCAGGCCCGACGTCCGCCCGGTGTGGTGCAGCAGGAGCATCCGCTGCCCGAACAACGGGCCCAGTCCCGCCCGGTACAGGCGCAGGGGCAGGCGGGCGACGGTCCGCCGCCAACCGGTGGGCGGCGGGCGGTGTTCGGCCGGTTCCGGCTGCGCGTCCATGGCGCGGAGTCTAGGGAAGCGCGCCGCCCTCCAGCAGGGGCCGGTGCGGATTCCGGGGGCCCGGGCGGAGACCGACCATGCGCCAGATCCGCACCTCGCGGATGATGCCGGGAAGCTCCTTGGCCAGCAGTGCGAGCGCCAGTGCGCCCACCACCGCGGCCTCCGCCGCCAGTACCTGCCTGCCTGTCATCCCGGCTCCTTCCCTCTTCCTGCCTGCCCTGCCTGCCCTGCCCGATGCGCCCGGGCCCGTGCCCACGCCCCCGGTGTCCGCGGTCGTCCGGCCTCGTCCGGGCTCAGCTGCTCATCCGGGCTCATCCGGGCGAGATGTTCGGCATGGCTTTCAGGATCGCGTTGTGCTTCTTCCAGTGGATGCCGGTGGACCGGCGGGCGTCGGACGTACCGTCCTCGTGGTGGCCCGGCTGGCGGTGGTAGGGCCCCTCGTTGCCCTGGTGCAGCCCGGTGATGTGCCCGGGGGTGTCGGGCCGCACGTCGGGCCTGCCGACTCTGATCCTGCCCATGGTCAACTCCTCACGGTCGCTGCGCCAACTGCGCGAAGAAGTCGTCGACGGCGCCCCACACCCGGTCGCCCCCGGACAGTCCGCGCCATTCCCGGCGTACGACGGCGACCAGCCGGAAGCAGTCGTCGACGGGAACGATCCAGTGGTGCTCGGCGCCGCGGGCCGTGTGGACGAGGAGGGCCTCCACGCCGGGTTGCAGGGTCGCCAGCGGCGGGCAGCCGTCCACCAGCCGGCGCCAGGCGCCGGGGTCGGCCTCCCAGCGGGTGGCCCCGGCCGGGCTGGGCCAGTGCCCGGTGGGGGTGCCGTCCTGCCGTACCACGAAGAAGGCCAGTCCGACCGGCGCCCCCAGCGCGGCGGTGTCCACGGGGGACAGCCGCAGGCGCCGCGAGGGCACCAGCCGGTAGTGCCCGCCACCCGCGGCGTCGTCGGCGAAGAGCAGCGAGCACGCCCGGCAGGCGCACATCAGCTCCGCTCCGCCGTCGGTCCCGGTGTCGAGCAGGTGCCGGTGGTCCTCGGCCACCACCGCGCCGCACAGGTCGCAGCATTCCTCGGCCCCGGTCCGCGCGTCGGCGGCACCGCGGATCAGACGTGCCAGCGTGCCGGCCATGTCAGGCGCGCCAGTAGGGGTCGTAACCACTGGTCAGCTGGGGTTCGTTGTGCCGCCACTTCGGTTCCTTGTTGACCGCCATGCTGGTGATGCCGCGCATCCGGCGGATGAACGCGCCGTACGGCCTGATGAGGACGGAGGACAGGCTGCCGCCCGTGGGCTCGTCCATGAAAGGCATGAAGGCGTCGGGGAAGCCGGGCATCGTGCAGCCGATGCAGATGCCGCCGACGTTGGGGCAGCCGCCCACCCCGCCCATCCAGCCGCGCTTGGGCACGTTGCAGTTGACCACCGGCCCCCAGCAGCCCACCTTCACCTGGCACTTGGGCGAGTTGTAGTCCTTGGCGAAGTCGCCCTGCTCGTAGTACGCGGCCCGGTCGCAGCCCTCGTGCACCGTCTTCCCGAACAGCCACTGCGGGCGCAGCATGTGGTCGAGCGGCGGGGGCGGCGCGGAGCCCGCCGCGTGCTGGAGCACCCAGGTGAGGGTCTCCATGAAGTTCTCGGGCTGGATCGGGCAGCCGGGGACGTTCACGATGGGCAGGGCGCCCTGCGACTTGAAGTCCCAGCCCAGGTAGTCCGCGAGGCCCATGGAGCCGGTGGGGTTGCCGGCCATCGCGTGGATGCCGCCGTACGTCGCGCAGGTGCCGACCGCGACGACGGCCCAGGCCTTGGGTGCGAGCCGGTCGATCCACCAGTTGAGGGTGAGCGGTTGGCCGGTCTCCAGGTCGTTGCCGAACGAGGTCCAGTAGCCGTCGCCCTCGATGATGTTCTGGTTGGGGACCGATCCCTCGATGACGAGGATGAACGGGGCCAGTTCGCCCCGGGCCGCCGCGCGGAAGGGCGCGAGGTAGTCCTCGCCGCCCAGGCTCGGCGAGAGCACCTTGTTGTACAGGTGCACCTTCGGCAGCCCGGGGACGAGTCCGAGCACGACGTCCTCGATCGCGGGCTGGCCCGAGGCCGTCATGGAGACCGTGTCGCCGTCGCAGCTCATGCCCTCGGAGATCCAGAGGATGTGGATCTCGTCGAACCCTTCCCGGTCGCGGGTGCCCTGGGGCTCCTGCCCTGCGTGGGTGGTGCCGCTCTCGATGGTCATGTGCTCGGCCTCCCCTGGAGACGGTCGCGGAGTCGGTCGTAGGCGGCGGCCAGCGGGGCGGCCACCGTCAGCGCCGGAGGGTGGTCGGGCGCGTGCGGGTGGGGACGGGTCGGGGCGCCCTGCTTGGCCTGGTCGAGGAGCCGGCCCAGTTCGTCGAGGTCCTGCTGGGCCACGTGCTCGCGCAGCGCGGGCATCAGCTCGGTCTCCTGCGCGCGTACGTGTGCCTCGGCCTCCCGCCTGAGCCGGGCCATGAGGTCGCTCTCCCGTGGGTCGCCCGCGGGCAGCTTGTCGAGGGCCAGCAGCAGCTGCTTGACGGCCATGTCCTCGCCCAGGTGCTCGTCCGCCCTGAGCGTGCCGTCCGGCAGGGCCTTCCTGGCCAGCGGGTAGACCATCATCTCCTCGAGCGCCGCGTGCTTGGACAGTTCGCGGATCGTCAGCTCGATCACGCCGCGCCGCTGGGTCGGCGAAGCCGCGGCGTGGTAGTCGCGGAACAGTTGCTCCACCATCCGGTGGTCGTGTTTCAGCAGCTCGATCGCGTCCATCGCTTCTTTCCTCGTCCAAGGCGGCGATCCGCGGCACGGCGGGCGGGCTCGGGCGCGGGTCCTCGGCGGACGACGCACGGAGCGCGGGGGACGGTCCGTCCCCGCCCCAGGCTCACACAGGTCGCCCCCGGCCGCGCGTTCGGCCGGGGCGGACGCGGCGGGCGCGGGCCCCCGCCGCGGCGGTACGCCGCCGTGACCGGGGGTTTCTCCCTCCGCGCCGGCGGCACCCGGAGGGAGCACCGGCGCGGGGCGCGGCGACGGTGACCGGCGGGACGGCACGGACGGGACGCACCGCGGACGTGGAGACGGGATCACCGGGCGAGGCAGCACGGCGGGTGCGGGCCGGATGGGTGACGCGGCGGCGCGGCTGGGCCAGGACGCGGCGGAACCGGCACGCCACGAGATCAGGGCGGTACGGGACGATCTCGTGGCCGGCCCGCGGGCGTTCGGGGCGGGCGGCGCGCTGGTCGCCGGTTCCGGGGTGTGCGGGCGCCTGCCCTGTGGGCGGCACGGGCGCCTGCCCTGTGGGCGGCACACGAGGCGGCGCTGCGGGGCCCGGCGACGGTCGTGCCGCCCACCCGCCCGCGCCCGGCGGACGCCCGGCCCGACGGACGCCCGGCCCGCCGCACGCGCGCCTCACCGTGCCCGCGAACCCGGCCCCCGCCTCACACCTCCCGTTCGGGCCAGCCGAGGAGGCGCGCGCCGATGACCGCCGTCTGCAGGGTGTACCGGTGCATGGGGTCGGCCGGGTCGGCGCCGGTCAGCTTGTGGATGCGCTCCAGGCGGTAGGTGAGCGCCCGGACGCTGAGGCTGAGGCGGCGCGCCGCCTCGGCGGCCGTGCAGCCCGCGTCGAAGTACGCGGTGAGCGTGTCCAGCAGCGGCTGGGCACCGCCGCGGGCGCCGCGGAGCGGGCCGAGCGTGTCGCGGACGAGGTCGGCCATGGCCTGCCGGTCACGGGTGAGGACGGGGTAGACGAGGAGGTCCGCCGCGCGCAGCACCGGTTCCCGGAGTTCCAGGCGGTCGGCCAGGTCGAGGGCGTTGAGGGCCTCCTCGTAGGAGTGGACCACGCCCCCGGCACCGGGGTGCGGACGCCCGATGGCGACCCGGCCGCCGTCCGTGGCCGCGTAGGCGTGCTTGGCGAAGAACGCGAGGACGTCGTCCTGGTCGCCCGGGGCCACGCAGACGAGCCGGCCGTCCTTGGTGGTGAGCAGGACGCTGCGCTCGCCGAACCGGGCGAGCAGCGAGGCCTCGACGTGCCGGGTGGCGGGGTGGGTGTCGTCGACGGGTTCCGTGCCCTGGGCGACCGCGACGGCGTGGGCGCGGGAGAAGAGCAGCCCGAAGCGTTCGGCGCGTTCCGCCAGCCGGCCCAGGTCGCTGCGCCCGTAGAGCAGGTCGTCGATGAACTCGCGGCGGGCGGCTTCCTCCTGGCGCATGGCGAGCTTCTGGGCGCGTTCGTGGCCCTCGGCGAACGCGTCGATGGCCTGTTCGACGGCGGCGAGGAACCGGTCCACACCGGCGGCCCGCAGCGTGGCGGAGACCGCGCGGGTCTCGGCGAGGTGCCGGCGGACGAGCCGGCGCAGGCCGTGGCCGGCCTCCGCCGCCCGTTCCCCCTGGGCCCGCAGGCTCTCCAGTTCGTCCCGGGTGAGCCGGCGGCCCGTGACACAGACGTCGGCCAGGATCCGGGTGTAGCCCGTCAGGTATTCGTCGGGCACCTCTGGCCGTGTCACGGACCCTCCCCAGCCTTGATCGGTCGTCGGCGTTGTTCTTAACGCACTCCGAACGGCAGTACCAAACCCCGGCCGCAGGCCCCGTCGCGCGTGGCCGGGGCCGGGGTCACCGGGCGGGCCACCCCTCTGAAGGAACGATTCACCGGGCGGGTTAGCATATGAGCGCTGCCTAGCTCGAAAGAGAAACCTGTGACTGTCAACGACGACTCGTTCACCAACTGGAAGCACCGCGAGGAGATCGCGGAGTCGATGATCCCGATGATCGGGAAGCTGCACCGGGAGCGGGACGTGAACGTCCTGCTGCACAGCCGCTCCCTGGTGAACAAGTCGGTGGTGAGCATTCTCAAGACCCACCGGTTCGCGCGGCAGATCGCAGGCGAGGAACTGTCGGTCACCGACACGCTCCCCTTCCTGGAGGCGCTCACCGCGCTGGACCTCGGTCCGTCGCAGATCGACATCGGCATGCTGGCGGCTACGTACAAGGCCGACGACCGGGGCCTTTCCGTGGCCGAGTTCACGGCCGGGGCGGTCGCGGGCGCCACCGGCGCGGACAAGGCCGAGCGCCGCGAGGGACGCGACGTCGTGCTCTACGGCTTCGGCCGCATCGGCCGGCTCGTCGCCCGGCTGCTCATCGAGAAGGCCGGCTCCGGCAACGGGCTCAGGCTGCGTGCGATCGTCGTCCGCGGGGGCGGCGAACAGGACATCGTCAAGCGCGCCTCGCTGCTGCGCCGCGACTCCATCCACGGCCAGTTCCAGGGCACGATCACCGTCGACGAGGCGAACAGCACCATCCTCGCCAACGGCAACGCGATCAAGGTGATCTACGCCGACGACCCCTCGTCGGTGGACTACACGGCGTACGGCATCAAGGACGCCATCCTCATCGACAACACCGGCAAGTGGCGTGACCGCGAGGGCCTGTCGAAGCACCTGCGCCCCGGTGTCGGGAAGGTCGTCCTGACCGCGCCCGGCAAGGGCGACGTCCCCAACATCGTGCACGGCGTCAACCACGACACCCTCAAGCCGGACGAGCGGATCCTGTCCTGCGCCTCGTGCACCACGAACGCGATCGTCCCGCCGCTGAAGGCGATGGACGACGAGTTCGGCGTGGAGAGCGGTCACGTGGAGACCGTCCACTCCTTCACCAACGACCAGAACCTGCTGGACAATTACCACAAGTCCGAGCGCCGCGGCCGCAGCGCGCCGCTCAACATGGTGATCACCGAGACCGGTGCCGCCTCCGCCGTCGCCAAGGCGCTGCCCGACCTCGAGGCGAGGATCACCGGCAGCTCGATCCGGGTCCCGGTGCCGGACGTCTCCATCGCGATCCTCAACCTGCGGCTGCGGCGCGAGACCAGCCGCGAGGAGGTCCTCGACCATCTGCGCGAGGTCTCGCTGACCTCGCCGCTCAGGCGGCAGATCGACTTCATCAGCGCGCCCGACGCGGTCTCCAGCGACTTCATCGGCTCGCGCCACGCCTCGATCGTCGACGCGGGCGCGACCAAGGTCGAGGGCGACAACGCCATCCTCTACCTCTGGTACGACAACGAGTTCGGCTACTCCTGCCAGGTCATCCGGGTCGTCCAGCACGTCTCCGGCGTCGAGTACCCGACCTACCCGGCGCCCGCGGTCTGACCCGGGCGCGCCCCTCGGCTACGCAGGTGCAGCCGGAGCCGTCTCAAGGCTCCTGAAGATCGCGCCTGACCTGCACTGATAGACATCATCGACGTACACAGCGAGGGCCGCCACCCGCAAGTCAGGTGGCGGCCCTCGGTGATCGCCTACAGGCCCGGGGGGTTCTCAGGGGGTTTTCGCGGGAGTACGCGTGCCCTCGCGTGAGGCTCGATCCGAAGCCGTCCGAGCGTCTGATACGGCCTGGCCGCCTCCGGGAACTCACCGTTCAGGTTCAGCGCCTGGGCCACGGCGAGCCCTTCGCGTTGACAATACTCTTCCACCCACGCGAGGCCGGCCGCCAGCGCAGCGTCTCCGTCACCGGGGCCCGTCCGGATCTCCCCGCACAGAGGGGCATCGACGGCTGCCTGTACGCCCACGGCCCAGGCCCCGCCGTAACGAGCCCCCGCCAAGAGGAACTCGGACGGCTCCCCTATGCCGTCGGTCGGCAGCGACAGAGTGCTGATCTCGGTGTAGCCGAGGGGCACCGACGCGCGTAGGTCCACGGCTGCCGGGGGTTTGGGCGCGCCGTTGTCCAGCCACGCGTCCATGGCGGTCCGGCCCCGCATCCCGTTGTCTGGCAGGAAGTGGGCATACGTCTCCAGCGTGATGGTCACCGAGGCGTGCCCCATCCAGTGCGACACTGACACCGGATCCTCCCCGGCACCGAGCTGCACGCTGGCGTAGGTGTGTCGCCACCGGTGGTGCATCATCTCCCGGCAGGGCTCCCAGCCCCAGACCTCGTTTTCTCGCCGCGGCTTGATGAGGCCGGCTGCCGCGAGGGCAGGTTTCATCGTCTTCTCGTTGAACGTGCCCGGACGGACCCGGTTCCGCCACTGCGTTGTAACGAGCAGGCTGACGGTGGCTGTCGCCCGCCCGGAGTTCCCCGGCCCCTGCCACGGCAGCGTCACCGTGACAGAGGGGAACTCGTCCGCGTACTCGTTGATGCGTTTGAGGAGGCCCGGTGACAGCGGGACCTGACGTTCCTTCCGGTTCTTCGGCAGCTTGAAGTACGCGGTCTTGCCGTCCTTGCTCCACTGCAACTGACGACGGATGCGCATGACCATCAGGCTTTCGTCAACGTCGTCAAGGCTGAAGGCGAACGTCTCTCCCTGCCGCAGCCCTGCGTGCATGCCCAGGTCGGCGACCATCTGGTAGCGGCGGGGTATCGCCTCCCGGATAGCGTGGGCCTCGCGACTGGTCCAGGCGCGTGCTTTCGTTTCCCCCGATGCCTGCGGCCGGACGCCGGTGGCGGCAGCGCGGCAGGGGTTCTGCTTGATGCGTTTGCCCTCTGCGCTCTTGAAGATGCTGGAGAGGTGCGTCCACAGCACTTCCATCGTGGTGTCGGCCAGGCGCCGGGCCTTCAGTTCCTTCTTCCATGCGATGAGGTGGTCGTCGCCGACCACGTTCATGGGAGTGCGACCCAGCGAGGTCTGCACGATGTTCTTGCGGATCTTCCCTTCCATCGACTCGGCCGTGGACTGGTCGTAGTCGCAGTTCGGCCACCACACGTCGGTGATGTAGTCGCCGAGCAGGATCTCCCCCGCACGCTCGTCGAAGAAGTCGCCCTTCTTGATGGCCGCCAGCGTGTCCGACAGCCAAACCTTGGCCTCGTCCGCCGTGTCGAAGGACCGCTTGCGGACGCCGGGTATGCCAGCGACGCGGTACCGCTTGCACTTGCCGTACAGCTCGGTGCGTTCCCGCTTGCCGGTGGTGGGATTAGGCCTCTTCTTCAGCCAGCGATCTTCAATCCATCCTGACGTCGCCACGGCCAGCTCTCCCCTCGCAGGTCGTTGAGGCGGACTTCCAAGAGCCGTTCCGTCACCATCAGCTCGCCAGCGGCGGTGTAGATGTCGGGCGCCCACTGGGCGACTTCGGCGAAGTCCGAGATAGCTATCAGCTTGCAGGCTGCAGCGACGTCCGCTCTTCGTTCTTGGCGGATTGACCAACTTCGATTGCCGCAGTCGATGTCTCCGGCCAAGGCATGCTCCAACTCGTGCGCCAGGACGCATCCCTTCTGTGCGGCGCCGAGTCCGGATGCGATGACGATGCTGTGATCGTCGCGGGACCAGATGCCCCAGGTATCGCGGAGCCAGGTGCGGACGATGCGTGTGCCGAGTTGGTCGAGGATGTCCTCGGGGGCGTAGTGGAGACCGGCTGGTACAGCGAGGCTAGGAGTTGTGAACATACGCCCCCCAGGGTCATTCGGACGGTGGGAAGCGCGCCGGATCCCATGTCTACAACAGTAGCGGCAGGCAAGTGAAGAGAATGTGCGCCCTCCTCGACCTTGCTCTGGCGGTCGCGCTCGGCGGAGCCTGCCTGACGGACATCACCATGCTGCGGGCCGAGCCCGCTGTGTTCGGGCCGGTGGCCTCCGCCCCGACCGTCTCCCGCCTGGTCTATACCCTGGCCGCAGCCGGTCCCCTCGCGGTCACGGCGATCCGACGTGCACGAGCCGAAGTCCGTGAGCGGGTCTGGTGGTTGGCCGGCAAGACAGCGCCGGATGCGGGTGGCGAGGTGATCGTGGACATCGACGGCGTCCTGATCCTGGCGCACTCCGAGAAGGAGCACGCGCCAAGACCTGGAAGAAAACGCTCAGTCATCACCCACTCATGGCCTTCGTCGACCACGGGCCGGACGGCACCGGGGAACCGGCCGCGGCCCTGCTCAGGCCGGGCAACGCGGGCTCGGTGCG